>NZ_JBELIE010000129.1:0-9440 GCF_042091075.1 Sphingomonas sp.
CGATGACATAATCGGCAAAGCCGCCATTGACCGAATAGCCGGTGTTGAGCTGGCTTTCGCACAACGTCTCCCACCCGCCCAGACAATGCACGCAGTGGCCGCAGGCGGTGTAGAGCCAGGGCACGCCGACCCGGTCGCCTTCCTTGATGTGTTTCACGCCCTTGCCGACCGCCGAGACATAGCCGACGCCCTCATGACCCGGAATGAAGGGCGGGTTGGGCTTGACCGGCCAGTCGCCTTCCGCGGCGTGCAGATCGGTATGGCACACGCCCGAGGCCTGGATCGCGACCTGGATCATGCCGTCGGTCACTTCCGGTACGGGCACTTCATCGATGGTCAGCGGTGCGCCGAATTCGCGTACGACCGCCGCTTTCATGGTCTTCGCCATGGCACGTCTCCTGTAGAATGATGATGGAGCGGGGATGGGCGCGGTTGCCGACCCCCGCCATGACCACGGTCAAAAGAAGCCGAGCTTCTTGGCCGAGTAGCTGACGAGCAAATTCTTGGTCTGCTGATAATGGTCGAGCATCATCCGGTGCGTCTCGCGCCCGATACCCGACCGTTTGTAGCCGCCGAACGCCGCATGGGCGGGATAGGCGTGATAGCAATTGGTCCACACCCGGCCCGCCTGGATCGCCCGGCCCATGCGATAGGCGCGGGTGCCGTCGCGGGTCCACACGCCCGCGCCCAGGCCGTAGAGCGTGTCGTTGGCGATGCTCAATGCCTCCTCATCGGTCCTGAAGGTCGCGACCGAGACGACAGGGCCGAAAATCTCCTCCTGGAAGACGCACATCCTGTTGTGGCCGCTCAAGACGGTGGGCTTGACATAATAGCCCTCCAGCCCCTCGGGCCGGTTGCGGGTGCCGCCGGTCAGCACCTTGGCGCCCTCGTCGCGACCGATGTCGAGATAGCCCAGGATCTTGTCCATCTGCTCTTCCGACGCCTGCGCGCCGACCATGGTGGCGGGGTCGAGCGGATCGCCCTGGATCATCGCTTCGACCCGCGCGACCGCCTTTTCCATGAAACGGTCATAGATGGATTCGTGGACCAGCGCGCGGCTGGGGCAGGTGCAGACCTCGCCCTGGTTGAGCGCGAACATGGCGAAACCTTCGATCGCCTTGTCGAAATAATCGTCGTCTTCGGCGGCGACATCGGAGAAGAAGATGTTCGGGCTCTTGCCACCCAGCTCCAGTGTGACGGGGATCAGGTTTTCCGACGCATAGGACATGATGAGCTGTCCGGTCGTCGTCTCGCCGGTAAAGGCGATCTTGGCGATGCGCGGGTTCTGCGCCAGCGGCTTGCCCGCCTCCACGCCAAAGCCGTTGACGATGTTGAGCACGCCCTCGGGCAGCAGGTCGGCGATCAGTTCGGCCAGCACCATGATCGAGGCGGGGGTCTGTTCAGCGGGTTTCAGCACCACACAATTCCCCGCCGCAAGGGCCGGTGCCAGTTTCCAGCAGGCCATGAGGAGCGGGAAGTTCCACGGAATGATCTGGCCCACCACGCCCAGCGGCTCGTGGAAGTGATAGGCCACCGTATCGTGGTCGATCTCGGAAATCCCGCCCTCCTGCGCGCGAATGCACCCGGCGAAATAGCGGAAATGGTCGATCGCCAGCGGCAGGTCGGCGGCGGTCGTTTCGCGGATCGGCTTGCCATTGTCCCAGGTTTCGGCGGTGGCGAGCAGGTCGAGATGCTCCGCCATCCGATCAGCGATGCGGTGGAGGACCAGCGCGCGTTCGGCGACGCTGGTCCGACCCCAGTCATCCTTGGCCTTGTGCGCGGCGTCGAGCGCGAGTTCGATATCGGCGGCCTGGCTGCGTGCCACCTGACAGATGATCTGCCCGTCGATCGGCGATCGGTTATCGAACCAGCGTCCATCGACCGGATCGACCCAGCGGCCGCCGATGAAATTGCCATAGCGCTCCTTGAAGGGCGCTGTGCGGGCTTTGATGGCTTCCTGGATCGTCATGCAACCTCTCCTTCGTTTCGTATGAAACAAAGGCTCTGCCTGTGCCGGAGCGCCGGCAAGTCGGTCTGCAACAAAGCGCGCGGGCAGTGATGGACTTTCCGCACTACAGGCGTAGCATGTGTCGCACGACGCGACGCGGGAAACGGGTTGGTGTCGCAAGTTGCGACAGTCGGAGAAGGATGCGGCGATGGACGGCGCCGGGATAGAGCAGGGGCGACGCGCCTATTTCGACGAAGGGCAGTTGCCGCTGGAAAGCGTACGTCAGCCGGTGTTGCGATCCTGGCTGCGCTGTACCGATATGGGGCTGGCGCAAGGACGGCGGCGCGACGGCGGCCCGCTGACCGACAGCGAACTCCACGCGCTCCGCCAGCGTCGCGAGTCGCTGCGTCGGCTGTGCCGCCCCGAATTGGAGATGCTGGCGGGAGAGGCGCGCGATACGGGCAGCGTCGTGATCCTGGCAGACGCCGACGGCATGATCCTGGACAGTATCGGCGATACCGGTTTCCTGTCGCGCGCGGCGCAGGTGGCGCTCAGGCCCGGCATGTCCTGGACAGAGGCGAGCACCGGCACCAATGCGATCGGCACGGCGATTGCCGAGCGTCGCCCGATCGCGGTGCACGGCCCCGAGCACTTCTTCGCCGAACATGCGGTGCTCAGCTGCGCGGCGACGCCGATCCTCGACCCGCGCGGCGCGATCGTCGGGGCGCTCGACATCTCGGGTCCGTCGGTGAACGGGCATGGTCATGCGCTGGGGCTGATCCGGCTGGCGGTCGACCAGATCGAACATCGGCTGTTCCGCTCCGGCTTCACCGATTGCCGGGTGCTGCGCCTGCACGACGATGCGGCGATGCTGGGCACCGCGCGCGAGGGAATATTGGTGTTCCGCGACGAGCAGCTGGTCGCCGCCAATCGGCGCGGCCTGTCGCTGGTCGGTCGCAGCTGGGAGGCTTTGGATGATACCGCGCTGGGTGAAGTGCTCGACATGCGCAGCCAGGCGGCAAGGGGGCATTTGCGCCTGACCAATGGCGCGACGCTGATCGGCGGATGGGATGGGGACGCTCGAGCCGGCGGTATGGAATGGTCGATCGCGCGTCCGCTGGCCGACGACCGGGCGGAGGCGATCGACGCGGCACTGGCGGCGCATGACGGCAATGTCACGGCGGCGGCGCGGCAGCTCGGCGTGCATCGCAGCACGATCCACCGGCATCTCGCGCGCAGGCGCTGAACGGCCCGGCATTCGCGTTTCGCCCGCGGTGATTGACCCCCGCTGTTTGACCATCGTCAATGTTGGCAATGCCCACCGGCGTCACGATGGCGGCGAAGGAGATCCCGCGCGATGGACCGCCACCCGCGTCAAGCCAGTGTCGTGCCGTTTGCGCGTCGCTGGCACGTCATCCACGAAATTGACCTGATCCGCCTGATGCAAGCGCATCGCCATCGGCTGGCCCTGGCTGCCCAGGCGGAAGCGATTGCGGATGGTCTGCCCAATCGTCCCACCGAGCCGATGATGACCGCATTCCTGATCGCCTTGCAGGAACTGGTGACGAAGGGCGAGCGGGCCGATGGCGATGGTCTGGAGGCGATGCTGCTCAACCGGCACGAAGACCCGCTGACCTGGACGCTTATCGACCATGTTCACCACCGGCATAGGGCCGATCGCGCGGCGGCCAGTGAACTGATCGCCGCCTTCGACGAGGCAGATGCGTTCGTGGCCCCCGAAACGCTGGGGCACATGCTGCGGAGTTTCTTCACCGGTTGCCGCCGCGCGGTCGATTTCGAAGAACTGACCCTCATCGCGCTGGCGGGGCACCGACTGACCTCGGAGGCCCGCGCGTTGCTGGTCGATGCGCTGACGGAGAGCGTTGCCGCCTGACCCGGTCAGGCCGCCTCGGCGCGGGCAGCGAGCGCCTCGCGGTCACTGATCGTGATCGCGCGGCCACCGGGCAGGCCGATCATGCCGCTCTGCTTCATCCGGGTCAGCTGGCGGCTGACCGTTTCGATCGTCATGCCCAGCACGTCGGCGATCTGGCCGCGCGTCAGTGGCAGGTCGAAGGTGACGGGGCCGTCGCGGCTGGCGCGGCATCCGCTGGCGCCCGCGCGCGCCGCCATGTCGAGCAGGAAACCCGCCAGCTTCTCCCCCGCCGATTTGCGCGCGAGCGCCAGCATCCGCCCGCGCGCCTCGTTCAGCGATTCGAAGGTCCGCTGGAGCAACAGCCGTTCCATGCGCTGGTGATCCTCCAGCACCCGCTCGAAGGCGGCGCGGGGGAAGACGCACAGCTCCGCCTCGGTCAGCGCGGTCAGGGTGAAGTCGACCTCGCCCGCATAGGGCTGTCCGAAGAAATCGGCCGGATAGAGGGTGCCCACCGTTTGTTCGCGCCCATCGGCGGTGGTGGCGACCAGTTTCAGCACGCCCGACAGCAGATTGCCGCAGAGGAGCGCCTCGTCGCCCGCCCAGGCGATGGTTTGGCCGCGCCCGACATGCCGCCGCTGGCCGATGCTGTTGAGCGCGAGCAGTTCCCGGTCATCGAGGCTGCCGCACAAGGCCCGGTCGCGCACCGCGCAATCGGCACATATGTCTTTCGGGATCATGGCCTGATTCTATAGCGCGACCATGATCCCCTGTCGTCGGACGGATTGTCCTATCTGTCACCGACGCGTCGTCACATCATCGTCCTGCGGCAGATGGAATTCATGCCAGATGCCGTTGAGGATGCCGAAGCCGACCGCGAGGCCAAGGCCCAGGACCCAAGAGAAATACCACATGGACCGCGTCCTTTCTCAGTAGAAGTCGGGGTTGGTGCGGACGTCCTCCGCCGTCACCCGGCCGAACATCACCCGGTACGCCCAGGCGGTGTAGGCAAGCACGATCGGCAGGAAGACGAGCGTGACGAACAGCATGATGCCCAGCGTCTTCTGCGTGGACGAGGCGTTCCACACCGTCAGACTGCTATGCGCGTCGATGCTCGACGGCAGGATGAAGGGGAACATTGCGCAGCCGACGGTGGCGATGATCCCCGTCGCGGCGAGCGACGATCCGGCAAAGGCCAGCGCCTCACGACCGCTGCGGATACCAATCAGCGCCAGCGCGGCCCCGGCGAAGCCCAGTGCGGGCAGCGCCATCATCCAGGGATAGGTCGCATAATTGTCGAGCCATGCGCCGCCCGCTTGCTCCGCCGTCATGCGCAACGGGTTGGACGGGCCGAGCGGATCGACCGCGCCGACGATCCGATAGCCCATATCGCCCCATGCGACGAAGGCGAAGCCGACCGCGAACAACAGGATGGAGGCGATGGCCGCCGCCGTACCGAACGCCCGCGCCCGGTCATGGACGGGACCATGCTCGACCTTGATCGACAGCCACGCCGCGCCGTGTAGCACCAGCATCGCCACCGACAACAGCCCGCAGACCAGCGTGAAGGGCGTGAACAGCCCAAGCAAAGTGCCGTCGTAAAAGGCGCGCAGGTCTCCATCCAAGCGGAAGGGCGCGCCGAGCAGCACATTGCCGACCGCGACGCCGAAGACGAGGGCTGGCACCAGTCCCCCGACGAACAGCGCCCAGTCCCAGCGGGTGCGCCAGGCCGGGTCCGGCCGCTTCGAGCGATATTTGAACCCCACCGGCCGCAGGATCAGCGCAGCCAGCACCAGGAACATCGCGAGGTAGAAGCCCGAAAAGCTGACCGCATAGACGAACGGCCAAGCCGCGAAGATCGCGCCGCCGCCCAGGATGAACCAGACCTGGTTTCCCTCCCAGGTCGGCCCGATGGAATTGATGACCATCCGCCGCTCGGCATCGCTCCTCGCGACGAAGGGCAGGAGGGCGGCGACCCCCAGGTCGAACCCGTCGGTCAGCGCAAAGCCGATCAGCAGCACGCCCAGCAGCGCCCACCATATCAGGCGCAACATCTCATAGTCGAACATGTCCTGGCCTCCTTCAGGCGGTGACGGGAGTGGCGGCGGGGATCGGTCCGGGTGCGGGCTGGTCGTCTCGCTCCTCTGGGCCGTGTGCGATGGCGGCGAGGATCAGGCGCACCTCGATCACCGCCAGCACGCCGTAGAGCGCGGTAAACCCGGCCAGCGTGGTCCACAGCGCCCCGCGCGACAGCGAGCTGGTCGCGAGGAAGGTCGGCAGCACACCCTCGATCGCCCAGGGCTGACGCCCCAGTTCGGCGACGAGCCAGCCCAGTTCGGCGGCAACCCAGGGCAGAGGCAATGCCGCCACCGCCAACCTCAGGAACCAGCGCGACTCCATGTGCATCCGCAGCGAACATAAGATGAAGGCGGTCGCGAACAGCGCGATCATCGCAAAGCCGATCGCCGCCATGATGCGGAAGCTCCAGAAGAGCAGCGCCACGTTCGGCACCGTGTCCCACGCCGCCGCCTCGATCTGCCTCGGCGTGGCGTTGCGCGGATCGGCCATCTGCCGCTTGAGCAGCAGCGCGTAGCCCAGGTCGCGCTTATGCGCCTCGAACCGCGCCCGTTGGGCCAGATCCTGCGGGTTTGTCTTCAGCCGCTGGACCGCGTCATAGGCGATCACGCCCGAGGCGATCCGCTCCTGCGCCTTCAGCACCAATTCGGACATGCCGGTCACGGTGCCGTCCAGACTGCGGGTCGCGATCAGGCCGAGGACCCAGGGGATTTCGACCTTGTAGCGCGTCTCATGCGTCGTGATGTCCGGGAGGCCCAACAGCGTCAGTCCTGCCGGGCCGGGCTCCGTGTGCCAGACCGCTTCGATCGCGGCGAGCTTCATCTTCTGGTTGTCGGTCAGCGCATAGCCGCTCTCGTCACCCAGCACGACCACCGACAGCGAGGAGGCGAGGCCGAACGCCGCCGCCACCGTCATCGACCGGCGCGCGATGGGCAGGAACCGTCCCTTCAGCAACCAGAAGGCCGACACGCCCAGCACCACGACCGAGGCGCAGATATAGCCCGCGCTGACGGTGTGGACGAACTTGGCCTGCGCGACGGGATTGAACAGCACCGCGCCGAAGTCGGCGACCTCCATGCGCATCGTATCCGGATTGAAGCTCGCGCCGACCGGGTTCTGCATCCAGCCATTGGCGACGAGAATCCACAGCGCCGACAAATTGGTGCCCAGCGCCACCATGAAGGTGACGATCAGATGCCCCAGTTTCGACAACCGGTCCCAGCCGAAGAACATCAATCCGACGAACGTCGCCTCCAGGAAGAAGGCCATCAGCCCTTCGATCGCCAGCGGCGCGCCGAAGATGTCGCCGACATAGTGCGAGAAGTACGACCAATTGGTACCGAACTGGAACTCCATGGTCAGCCCGGTGGCGACGCCCAGCACGAAGTTGATGCCGAAGATCTTGCCCCAGAAGCGCGTCGTCACGCGCCATTCCGGACGGTTGGTCATGACATAGACCGATTCCATGATGACCAGCATCATCGACAGGCCAAGCGTCAGCGGCACGAACAGGAAATGATACAAAGCGGTTGCGGCGAATTGCAGCCGTGACAGGTCGACGACCCCGGGATCCATAGCAAGTCTCCATGACGGGAGCCGCCCCCGGCCCCTTGCTGGCGGCCTCGCTAGGCTTGCCGGGCCGCACCGACATTGACCGCGGTCAAAGACGCGTCGGCCGGTCGCGGCGACGATCCGGCCATGACGACGATCGCCCATAGCGCCCCGGCCGCCCGGATACGGAACCGCTGGTTGAAGGACGCGGCGGGAGGCCGTGACGGGGCGGCGGGCCTGTTGCTCCTCGATACGCTGGCAGCGATCGGCTTTGCCACCGGGATCGCCGGGGGCGTGGCGGCGGTGGCCGGGCGGGGAATGCTATGGCCCTGGGCTCTGCTGATGATCGGCATGGGAACCGCGCGCGGATGGTTCGCGATGCTGGCCGTGCGTCGGGGAGCCGCGCGGGCGGGAGCGGTCAAGCGGGGGCAAAGGCGGCGGGTCGTCGCCGCGACGCTCCATCGGCCAGCGGGCGCACCGATCGACAGCGGCCTGCTCGCGACCCAGGCGGTGGATGCGATCGAGGCGCTGGACGGCTATGTCGCCCGCTTCCTGCCCGCGCGCCGGGCCGCTGCCATCGCACCGATGCTGGTTCTGGCGGCCACGGCCTGCGCCAGTTGGGTCGCGGCCGTCATTCTGGCAGGCACATTGCTGCCCTTCGTGGCGGCGATGATCCTGGCGGGCGGCGCGGCGGCGGACGAGTCGCGTCGACAGTTCATCGCCCTGCATCGCCTGTCGGCGCGTTTCGCCGACCGGGTGCGCGCCTTGCCCGTCGTGCTGGCCTTTCGTGCCGAGGCGCGCGAGACGGCAGCGATCGGCGAAGCGGCGCGGGAATTGGCGAAGCGGACGATGTCTGTCCTGCGGATCGCGTTCCTGTCCTCCGCCGCGCTGGAATTCTTCGCGGCGCTGTCGGTCGCGCTGGTCGCGGTCTATTGCGGCTTTTCGCTGCTCGGGCTGCTGCCCTTCGTTGTCCCGGAGACGCTGACCCTGGAGCGGACCTTCTTCGTGCTGGCGCTCGCGCCCGAATTCTACGCGCCGATGCGCCGCCTCGCCGCCGCCTATCACGACAAGCAAGCTGCCGAAACGGCTGCCGAGACGCTGATGCCGCTGGTCGAGGTCGCGTGCGCAGGTCCGGTCGTGGCGACGGCTCCGCTGACCTTGCGCGATGTGACGATCCATTATCCGGGAAGCGACACGCCTGCCGTCGCCCGCCTCTCTTTCCATGTCGAGCCGGGCGAGACGGTGGCGCTGCTCGGGCCGTCCGGTAGCGGCAAGACCAGCGTGCTGCACCTGCTGCTGGGCCTCGCGCCGCTATCGGCCGGAACGATCGAGGCGGGCGGCGCCCCCTTGGTCTCGCTGGCGGGTCAGGCGAGTTGGGTCGGCCAGCACCCTCTGCTGATCGCGGGGACGATACGCGAGAACTTGTTGCTGGCTCACCCGCAGGCGGATGATCTGGCGATCCGGCGTGCGGTCGCGATGGCGGGACTGCACCCGATGCTGGCGTCCCGACCGGGCGGACTGAATGCGACGCTCGATGCGCGGGGCAGCGGCCTGTCGGGCGGCGAGCGGCGGCGTATCGCGCTGGCGCGCGCCCTCCTCAGCCCCGCGCCGTTCCTCTTGCTCGACGAGCCGACCGCGCATCTCGACGCCGTGGCCGAAGCCGCCCTGATCGCGGCGATCGCACATGCCGCGAAAGCGCGGACGACGCTGATCGCCACCCACAGTCCCGCGCTCGCCGCCATTGCGACGCGCATCGTTCATCTGGAACCGGCCGCATGACCCTCCGTGGAATGATCGCCATCGAACGCCGGAGGGAGCGGCGCTCTCTGCGGCAGGCGAGTGCCTGTGCCGCCTTGGTCGGGGTTGCATCGGTGCTGTTGCTCGCATTGTCGGGCTGGTTCCTGACCGCCGCCGCGCTGGCGGGTGGGGCGGGGATCGTGGCGGCGCAGGCGTTCAATTACATGCTGCCCTCCGCCGCGATCCGCTTGCTGGCGA
>NZ_JBELIE010000130.1:0-9398 GCF_042091075.1 Sphingomonas sp.
AACCCGCCCAGTTCCGGTCCGTGCGTCAGTTCGACCGGAAAGCCGAGCGGCTTGAGCAGTTCCGAGGCATAGCCTGACCAGCCGACCGCGACGGTCGAGACGACCAGCGAATATTCGAGGATCAGCGACCAGCCGATCACCCAGGCGATCACTTCGCCCAGCGCGACATAGCTATAGGTATAGGCGCTGCCCGAGGCGGGGATCATCGTCGCCATCTCGGCATAGGCCAGCGCGGCACAGGCGCAGATCGCGCCGGCAATCACGAACGACAGGATCACCGCCGGCCCCGCCCGGTCCGCTCCGACGCCGATCAATGTCAGGATCCCGGTCCCGACGATCGCACCGACCCCCAGCGCGACCAGATGCGGCCACGATAATGTCCGCGCCAGTTCGGTCCCGCCCTTGTGATCCACCTCGATCGGCTTGCGTCGCAACAGGCTCATCGTTCCCCTTCGTCTTGTCGTGTCAGCCGATACGTGTAGGCGGTACGCCCGCGCCGTCCAACCCACGTCGCCGCTGCGCCAGCGGCGGCGGTGCCGGCTAGGCCCCGCGCAGCGCCGCCGCCAGCGCCGCGATCGCCCCGCTCTCCGCCACGCGCCGCGCCGTATCCGCGACGGTCGCCAACGCGATCGTGCGGCGGCGGGTGAAGCCCTCCAGCGACACCAGCGCGACACCCGGCGCGGCGAAGCATTCCGGCATCACCGTCACCCCCAGCCCCGCCGCGACGAACGACAGCGCACGATCGTCGTTGGTGGTGCGCGCCGCCATGAACGGGCGCACGCCCCGACTGGTGAAATGGCGGCTGACCTCGCTCAGCGCCTCGCAATGGCGGCGGACGATCATCGGCTCGCCCGCGATCCGCTCGGCCGCGACACTGGTTTCGCCGGCAAGCGGGTGCGCAGCGGGCAAGGCGACCCGATAACCTTCCTCGAACAGGATACCGCCGCCGCTGTCGGGACCGATCGACGCATCGATTCGACCGCGATCGAGCGCGGCGGTCAGTTCACGATCCCGTCCCTCGATCAGTTCCAGCCGCTCGCCGGGTGCCGCCGCGATCGCCCGCGCCAGCGCGCGCTGGATCAGGGTGGCGGGCAAGGTGGAGACCACGCCGACCCGGATCAGCCGCGCCGGTGCGCCCGCGATCTCACCCTGTTCCGCCCTGGTGAACTCCGCCTCGATGCGCCGCGCGGTGCCGACCAGTCGGCTGCCGGCGGCGGTCAGTTCGACACGCCGGCTGGTGCGCGTCAGCACCGGCTCGCCCAATACCCCTTCCAGCCGCGCGATCCCGGCTGACAGCGTCGGCTGTGTCACCCGGCACGCCGCGGCGGCCCGCGTGAAGCTGCCATGATCGACGACGGCAAGGAAATAGCGCAGCAGCGCCCGGTCAAGCATAGAGCATATCTATCGTTTGGTGCGCGCGATCGCAATTTTACTGTCACTCCGGCGGACGATAGGATGCCGGCAAAGGAGAGATGCATGCACGGTCTGGACTTCGCGCTGGGCGAAACGGCGGCCATGATCCGCGACACCACCCGCCGCTTCGCCGAGGAGCGCATCGCGCCACTGGCGGCGCGCATCGATGCCGAGGACTGGTTTCCGCGCGACGAGCTATGGCCGGCGATGGGCGAACTGGGACTGCATGGCATCACCGTCGACGAGGCTGACGGCGGGCTCGGGCTGGGCTATCTCGAACATGTCGTCGCGCAGGAAGAGGTCGCGCGCGCCTCGGCGTCGATCGGCCTGTCCTATGGCGCGCATTCCAATCTGTGCGTCAACCAGATCCGCCGCTGGGCCAATCCGGAGCAAAAGGCGAAATATTTGCCAAAACTGATCAGCGGCGAGCATGTCGGCAGCCTGGCGATGTCGGAGGCGGGGGCCGGTTCGGACGTCGTCTCGATGAAGCTGAAGGCACAGCGCACCGATCGCGGCTATATGCTCAACGGCACCAAGTTCTGGATCACCAACGCGCCCTATGCCGACGTGCTGGTGGTCTATGCAAAGACCGGCGAGGGGTCGCGCGGGATCACCACCTTCCTGATCGAGAAGGATATGCCCGGCTTCGCGATCGGGCAGAAGATCGACAAGATGGGGATGCGCGGCAGCCCCACCGCCGAACTGGTGTTCACCGATTGCGAGGTGCCCGAAGAGAATGTGATGGGCCCGCTGAATGGCGGGGTGGGCGTGTTGATGAGCGGGCTGGATTACGAACGCACCGTGCTGGCCGGGATCCAGCTCGGCATCATGCAGGCCTGCCTCGATACCGTCCTCCCCTTCGTCCGCGAACGGCAGCAGTTCGGCACCCCGATCGGTCATTTCCAGTTGATGCAGGCGAAGGTGGCGGACATGTATGTCGCGCTCAATTCGGCACGTGCCTATGTCTATGCGGTGGCGCAGGCATGCGACGCGGGCAGGACGACGCGCTTCGACGCCGCCGGCGCGATCCTCTACGCCAGCGAGAATGCCTTTCGCGTCGCTGGCGAGGCGGTGCAGGCGCTGGGCGGCGCCGGCTATACCAAGGACTGGCCGGTGGAACGCTATCTGCGTGATGCCAAGCTGCTCGATATTGGCGCCGGCACCAACGAGATCCGCCGCATGCTGATCGGCCGCGAACTGATCGGAGCGGCGGGATGAGCGCGCCGATCCTCACCAGCGCGCTGTCGCGCGAGGACGCGACGTTCCGCGCCAATGCCGCGCACAATCGCGCGCTGGCCGACGATCTGCGCGCACGGGTCGCCACCGCCGCGCTAGGCGGCAGTGCGAAAAGCCGTGAGCGCCATGTCGCGCGCGGCAAGCTGCTGCCGCGCGACCGGGTTGAACGGCTGCTCGATACCGGAACCGCCTTTCTGGAGATCGGCCAGCTCGCCGCCAACGGTCTGTACGACGACGAAGTGCCCGGGGCGGGCATGATCGCCGGGGTCGGCACAGTCAGCGGGCGGCTGGTGATGATCGTATGCAACGATGCCACGGTGAAGGGCGGCACTTATTATCCGCTGACCGTGAAGAAGCATCTGCGCGCACAGGAAATCGCGCAGGAAAATCGCCTGCCGTGCATCTACCTCGTCGATTCGGGCGGCGCGAACCTGCCGCATCAGGCGGAGGTGTTTCCCGACCGCGATCATTTCGGCCGGATCTTCTTCAACCAGGCGAACATGTCCGCGCTGGGCATTCCGCAGATCGCCTGCGTGATGGGCAGTTGCACCGCCGGCGGGGCCTATGTGCCCGCAATGTCCGACGAGACGATCATCGTGCGCGAACAGGGCACGATCTTCCTCGCCGGGCCGCCGCTGGTGAAGGCGGCGACCGGCGAGGTGATTTCCGCCGAGGAACTGGGCGGCGCGGACACGCACGGGCGTCGATCGGGCGTCGTCGATCACGTCGCGGAGGATGACGAGCATGCGCTGACGATCGTCCGCGATATCGTCGCCACCCTGCCCCCCGGCCTGTCCGACGGCGTATTGCCGTCCGGCGCCGCCCCCCTGCTGCCCGCCGAGGATCTGTACGGCATCGTCCCGCAGGACGTGCGCGCGCCCTATGACGTGCATGAAGTGATCGCCCGCCTGGTCGACGGCAGCCGCTTCCATGAGTTCAAGGCGCTCTACGGCGCGTCGCTGGTGTGCGGGTTCGCGGAGATCCATGGCCAGCCGGTGGCGATCCTCGCCAACAACGGCGTGCTGTTCAGCGAAAGCGCGCAAAAGGGCGCGCATTTCATCGAACTGGCATGCCAGCGACGGATCCCGCTGTTGTTTCTGCAGAACATTTCCGGGTTCATGGTCGGCGGCAAATATGAGGCGGAGGGGATCGCGAAACATGGCGCAAAGCTGGTTACCGCCGTCGCCACCGCCAGCGTGCCGAAACTGACGGTGCTGATCGGGGGCAGTTTCGGCGCAGGCAATTACGGCATGTGCGGTCGCGCCTATTCGCCGCGCTTCCTGTTCACCTGGCCCAACGCGCGGATCAGCGTGATGGGCGGGGAGCAGGCAGCGAGCGTCCTCGCCACGGTGCATCGCGATGCAGACAGCTGGACGGCCGAACAGGCCGAAGCGTTCAAGGCACCGATACGTGCGACATATGAGGCAGAGGGTCACCCCTATCACGCCACCGCGCGGCTGTGGGACGATGGCGTGATCGATCCGGCGCAGACCCGCGACGTGCTGGGCCTCGCGCTGCGCGTGTGCCTCAACGCTCCCCTTGCCGAGGCACCGCGCTTCGGCATCTTCCGGATGTGATGCGATGATCCCCTCCCTTCTGATCGCCAATCGCGGCGAGATTGCCTGCCGTATCATCCGCACCGCGCGGGCGATGGGCATCCGCACCATCGCGGTCTTCTCCACCGCCGATGCGAACGCGCTGCACGTGCGCGAAGCGGACGAGGCGGTCGCGATCGGCCCGGCCGCGGCGCGCGACAGCTATCTGCTGCCCGCCAACATCCTTGCCGCCGCGCGCGAAAGCGGCGCCGCGGCCATCCACCCGGGCTATGGCTTCCTCAGCGAGAACGCCGATTTCGCGCAGGCGGTGATCGATGCGGGATTGATCTGGGTCGGGCCGAACCCCGACAGCATCCGCGCGATGGGGCTGAAGGATGCCGCCAAGGCGCGGATGATCGCCGCCGGCGTGCCCGTCACCCCCGGCTACCTCGGCGAGGACCAGTCGCCCGACCGGCTCGCGGCGGAGGCGGCGCGAATCGGCTATCCGGTGCTGATCAAGGCGGTCGCGGGCGGCGGTGGCAAGGGGATGCGGCAGGTGGACGATGCCGGCGCCTTCGCCGACGCGCTCGCATCATGCCGGCGCGAGGCGGCGGCGTCGTTCGGCGACGATCGCGTCTTGATCGAGAAGTACATTCTGGCGCCGCGCCATATCGAGGTGCAGGTGTTCGGTGATCGCCACGGCCAGGTCGTGCATCTGTTCGAGCGGGACTGTTCGCTGCAGCGCCGGCACCAGAAAGTGATCGAGGAAGCCCCCGCCCCCGGCATGGACGGTGAAACGCGCGCGTCGGTCTGCGCCGCCGCGGTGACGGCCGCACGCGCGGTCGATTATGTCGGCGCGGGCACGATCGAATTCATCGCCGATGCCAGCCAGGGGCTGCGCGCGGACCGCATCTGGTTCATGGAGATGAACACCCGGCTGCAGGTGGAGCATCCGGTGACCGAGGCGATTACCGGCCAGGATCTGGTCGAATGGCAGTTGCGCGTCGCCGCCGGCGAACCACTGCCCTGCACGCAGGACGAACTGGCGATTCACGGCCATGCGATCGAGGCGCGCCTCTATGCCGAGGATCCGGCGAAGGGCTTCCTCCCGTCGATCGGCACGCTCGAGGCGTTCGACCTGGGCGACCCGGCGGAAAGCGGCGTCAGGGTCGATACCGGCGTCGAACAGGGCAGCGTCATCTCGCCTTTCTACGATCCGATGATCGCCAAGCTGATCGCGCATGGCGCGACACGCGAGGAAGCGCGCGAACGGCTGGCGGATGCGCTCGACGAAGCGATCGTATGGCCGGTGCGCTGCAACGCCGGCTTTTTGGTCGAGGCGCTCGACCATCCCGACTTCGTCGCCGGACGAGTCGATACCGGGCTGATCGCGCGCGAAGGCGAGGCGTTGATGCCCCCCGCGCTGCCGAGTGAGGAAGCGCTCATCGCCGCCGCCACCGCACTGACCGGGCCGGCGTTCGTGCCGGGCCTGCGCCTGAACGCCGCACCGCGCCGCGCCGGCATGTTCCTGCTCGACGGTCAGCCGATCGCGATCGACTTCGCCGAAGCAGATGAGGCGGACGAGGCGATCACCACCAGCGTGCTGATGTCGGAGGGCGGGCAGACCTGGGCGCTGGCGCCGTTCCGCGCCGCCGGCAAGGCGGCGGGCGGGGCGTCAGACGGAGCGATCCTGGCGCCGATGCCGGGCCGCGTGATCGCGGTCGATGTCGCGGCGGGGGACGCGGTGGTGCGCGGGCAGAAGCTGCTGACGCTGGAGGCGATGAAGATGGAGCACAGCCTCACCGCGCCGTTCGATGGCACGCTGGCGGAGCTGAATGCGGCGGTGGGCGCGCAGGTGACCGAAGGGACGTTGCTGGCGAAGATCGCGGAGGCGTAGGCGGGGCCCCGCTTACTCCCGCTCCTGCCCCGGCAGATCGGCGATCGGCTTCACCCCAAGCCGCGGCAGGTCGATCGCGGGGCAGCGATCCATCACCACCTTCAGCCCCGCCGCCTCGGCGCGCGCGGCGGCCGCCGGGTCGATCACGCCAAGCTGCATCCAGATCGACTTGGCACCGATCGCGATCGCCTCGTCGACCACCTCGCCGACCGCATCCGAGCGGCGGAAGATATCGACCATATCGATCGGGTCGCCCAGCTGGCGAAGATCGCGGAACACGAATTCGCCATGCACATGCTCGCCCGTGATCTGCGGATTGACCGGGATCACGCGATAGCCATGCGCCCGCAGCGTCGCCATCACCCCGAACGACGGGCGATCGGGGCGATCGGAGGCGCCCACCAGCGCGATCGTGCGGGTTTCTTCCAGCAGCGCCTTGATATCGGCATCGGCGGTCAGCGGCATATTGGACTCCTCGTTACAAGGATAACGCCGCAGCCGGCCGACCGATCCTGGATTCGATCCGCAGCCCCCTCAGCGCGGGGCGCGGCACCGGCGCTCGCGCGTCACCGGGCCGCCAGCCATTCCGCCACCTGCGCCGCGACCGGCGCGAAGACCCGATCGTCCGCCAGCGCCGCCGGCGGTTGCCCGGCGTCCGACGCGGTGCGGATCGTGATGTCGAGCGGCACCCGCCCCAGGAAGGGAATCCCCTCCTCCTGCGCCGCCGCTTCGGCACCACCGCGCCCGAACGGATCGGACACCTCGCCGCAATGCGGGCAGGCATAGCCCGCCATATTCTCGATCAGGCCGATGATCGGCACCCCGGCCTTGCGGAACAGGTCGATCGCGCGGCGCGCGTCGATCAGCGCGAGATCCTGCGGCGTCGAAACGATGATCGCCCCCGTCGGGCGATGCTTCTGCACCATCGTCAGCTGCACGTCGCCGGTGCCCGGCGGCAGATCGACCACCAGCGTATCGGTGGCGCCCCAGTCGGCGTCGATCAATTGCCCCAGCGCGCCAGCGGTCATCGGCCCGCGCCACGCGATCGCACGCCCCGGTTCCACCAATTGCCCCATCGACAGCAACGGCACGCCATAGGGAGTGACGACAGGCAGCAGCACCTTGTCGCGCGCCTCTGGCCGGGTGCCCTCGACCGCCATCAGCCGCGGTTGCGACGGACCGTAGATATCGGCGTCGACCAGCCCGACGCGCCGTCCGCCCTGCGCCAGCGCGATCGCCAGATTGGCCGAGACGGTCGATTTGCCCACCCCGCCCTTGCCGCTCGCCACCGCGACGATGCGGCGCGCGACCCGTTCGGCGGTGACGACGATCCGCAATTCATATCCGGGGCGGCCCGCCGCCATCCGCACCGCCGCCTCCAGCGCGTCGCGTCGCGGCGCGTCCAGCCCGCTGGCGTCGATGACCACGCCGATGCGACTACCCTCGATCCGCAGCGTGGCACGCTCGCCCGCGACCGCGCGAACCGCCGCCTGTACATCTTTCTCGTCCATGGACACCGTTCGTTACGCCTGCGGGCGCGGCTTGCCACTGTTTTTCGCGCGGGGCGCTCCTATAAAGACGGATATGACCATCCTGCGACGCTGGCTCCGGCGCCCGATCATTCTAGCGGCCGAGAACAACAACAATGGCCCGTGGGGCAATGGCGGCGACGACAATGCCGGCCCGCGCAACCCGTGGGCGGTGCCGCCGGGCGGCCGCCGCAATGGACCGAAGCCGACCGCGCTCGACGAATTCCTGAAGAAGGCGCGCGGCGGCGGTGGGTTCGGCGGAGGCGGCGGCGGGCCGCAATTGCCGATCGGCGCAAATGCGCGCGCATTATGGGCGATCGGCGTCGCCCTGCTGGTCGGCCTGTGGATATTGTTCACGTCGATCCACCAAATCGGGCCGCAGCAGCGCGGCGTCGTCACCTATTTCGGGCGCTATTCGGGCGAGCTGGAGCCGGGTATCCGCCTCACCCTGCCCGCGCCGATCGTCGATGTGACCAAGGTGGACGTCGAGCAGGTGCGCACCGACGAATTCCCGCAGGACGGCGGGGAAATGGTGCTGACCGGGGATCAGAACATCATCGACCTCGCCTATACCGTGCGCTGGCGGGTATCGGATGCGCGCAATTACGTGTTCGAGATCAAGGACCCGCAGCAGACGGTACGCGCGACCGCAGAAAGCGCGATGCGCGCCGTGCTGGCGACGACGACGCTGAACGAAGCGATCGGGGCGGGCCGCACCACGATCGAGGCACGGGTCGCCCAGATGATGCAGCAGATCCTCGACAGCTATCAGGCGGGCGTGCGCGTGCAGGGCGTGTCGATCAAACAGGCATCGGCGCCGTCGCAGCTCGC
Source organism: Sphingomonas sp. (assembly GCF_042091075.1). GTDB lineage: Bacteria > Pseudomonadota > Alphaproteobacteria > Sphingomonadales > Sphingomonadaceae > Sphingomonas. The sequence goes on from NZ_JBELIE010000130.1 coordinate 8,442, forward strand.
GGACGATTTCAATGCCGTCACCGCGGCGCAGCAGGAAGCGGTCGGCAATCTGAATAACGCGCGCAGCTATTCGCAGCAGGTGATCGCGCGTGCGCAGGGTGAGGCCGCCGCCTTCAACCAGGTTTACGAGCAATATCGCCTCGCCCCCGAGGTGACGCGCCGCCGGATGTATTACGAGACGATGGAGGCCGTCCTGGCCAGAACCGACAAGACGATCGTCGAAACTCCGGGCGTTACCCCCTATCTGCCGCTCGATCGCGCGCGCCGCCTGCCGGAACCCGGCGCGGAAGCACCCACTTCGGGTACACCCGCCACCCCCGCGCCGGCGCAGGGAGGGCAGCGCTGATGCCATTGTGGATCCGCCATCCGATCGCGATCGGCTTCGCCGCCTTGCTGGCCGTCATCCTTGCCGCCGCCACCTTCGCGATCGTCCCCGAAACGCAGCAGGCGGTGGTGCTGCGGCTCAACAATCCGGTGCGGCTCGTCAATCAGTGGCAGCCGGGGCAGCAGATCGGGCGAACCGGCGCAGGCGTGATCGCGCGCATTCCGTTCGTCGACAAGATCGTCTGGATCGACAAGCGTGTGCTGGATGCCGATCTCGACAATACACTGGTGCTGTCGACCGATCAGTTGCGGCTGAACGTCGACGCCTTCGCACGTTTCCGCATCGTCGACCCGCTGCGCGCGGTAACGTCCACCGGCAGTACGTCGAACACCGAGGAGCGCGTGGCGGATCAGTTGCGCCCGCTGCTCGGCACCGCGCTGCGCAACGAGCTGGGCAAGGTGCCGTTCGCCGTCCTGCTCAGCCCGGAGCGCGGCCGGGTGATGGATGCGATCCAGGAATCGCTGCAACGCTATGCGCGCCAATATGGCGCGGATATCGTCGACGTGCGGATCAAACATGCCGACCTGCCGGAGGGAAGCCCCTTGGAAAGCGCGTTGCAGCGGATGCGTACC
>NZ_JBELIE010000007.1:0-42767 GCF_042091075.1 Sphingomonas sp.
CTGGGCTGATCTCGGGGGCGTCGCCGCGGCGGCGGCGCTGGCCCCGACGGCGGCGCCGGAGGTGGCGTTCCTCGATCTGCCGGGTGCGAAGCTGCTGTTCGTCGATGGTGTGCTGGACGAGGCGGTGAGCGAGCCGCATCGCGTCCGCCTTGGCGACGTCGCTCCGAGCGACCATCCGCTCGGGCGGCGCGCGACGCGGGGCTGGTCGTTGCACCTTGACGCCGATGCGGTGACCGATCCGATCCAGGTGGTGCATGTCGCGACCGGCGGCGACAATCATGTCGCGGCGGACGTCGTGCTCGGCGACGGCGCGTCCGCGCAACTCATTGAGAGCTTTGTCGGCGCCGGCTGGTCGAACCGCTTGACGCGCGTGCGGCTGGGGCAGGGTGCGAGATTGATGCGCGCGGTGCGGATGACGCAGACGGCCGGATTCGTCTCGTTGCGTGACGAGGCGACGCTGGGGCAGGCGGCAAGCTATGTCGGCACCGTGCTGGCGGCGGGCGATCAGGGCGCGCGCATCGATGCCGCGATCACGCTGGCGGGCGAGGGCGGCTATGCGGAGTTCGGCGGCGCGCTGCTGACGCGCGACGCGATCAGGCAGGAATGCGCGGTGCGCGTGCGTCACGCCGAGCCCAACGGCCAGTCGCATCAACTGTGGCGCGCGGTCGCGGCCGACACGTCACAGGCCAGCCTGGCGGCGGCGGTGGAGGTGGCGCGCCACGCGCAGAAGACCGACGGGGAACAATCGCTGCGCGGCTTGCTCCTGCATCGTACCGCGACGGTGAACCTGAAGCCCGAGCTGGAGATCTTCGCCGACGACGTGAAATGTGCGCATGGCGCGACCGTGGGCGAGCTGGATGCGCGCGCGCTGTTCTACATGCAGAGCCGCGGTATCCCCGCCGGACGCGCCAAGGCGCTGCTGACGCGCGCGTTCGTCGCCGACGCACTCGACCGGATCGCGGACGAGACGGTGCGCGCCGCCTTCGTCGCCGATGCGGATATGTGGCTGGAGGAGGCGTTGTGAGCGACGAGGAAGCGCCGCTAGACCTCGTCGCCGACTTCCCGGCGATCCCGTCCGGCTGGGCCTATCTCGACACCGCCGCGACCGCACAGAAGCCGCGCGCCGTGATCGACGCGATCACGCGCGGCTATGACGACACTTATGCCACGGTGCATCGCGGCGTGTATCAGCGCTCGGCGGACATGACGCTGGCGTATGAGGCTGCGCGGGCGACCGTCGCGCGCTTCATCGGGGGCTCGCCGGAAGAGATCGTGTTCGTCCGCGGCGCGACCGAGGCGATCAACCTCGTCGCGCAGTGCTGGGCCGGGACGCAATTGCGCGCGGGCGACCGCATTCTGCTGTCGCAGCTCGAACATCACAGCAATATCGTGCCGTGGCAGATGGTCGCGCAGCGCGTCGGCGCGGCGATCGACGTCGTGCCGTTGACCGACGATCACCGGATCGATCTGGACGCGATGGCGGCGATGATCCGGCCCGAGCACAAGCTGGTCGCGCTGTCGCATGTCTCCAACGTGCTGGGTTCCGTGCTGGACGTCCGGCGTGCGGCCGACATTGCGCACGGCGCCGGTGCGAAGATCCTGATCGACGGATGCCAGGCGGTGCCGCGCGTGCCGGTCGACGTCGCCGCGCTGGGGTGTGATTTCTACGTCTTCTCGGGGCACAAGCTGTACGGGCCGACCGGCATTGGCGCGCTATGGGCGCGGACGGCGCTGCTGGAGGCGATGCCACCCTATCAGGGTGGCGGGTCGATGATCGACCGTGTCTCGTTCGAGCGGACCACCTATGCTCCGCCGCCGACGCGGTTCGAGGCGGGCACGCCGCACATCGTCGGCGCGCTCGGGCTGGCGGCGGCGATCGACTATGTCACCGCGATTGGCCTGCCGCGGATCCATGCGCATGAAGCCGCGCTGGTGCGCGACGCCCGCGCGGCGCTGGCGCGGTTCAATTCGGTGCGGCTGTTCGGGCCGGAAGATTCAGCGGGGATCGTCTCCTTCGCGCTGGAGGGGGTGCATCCGCACGATATCGGCACCATCTTTGACGAACATCGCGTCGCGATCCGCGCTGGGCACCATTGCGCACAGCCGCTGATGGCGACGCTGGGCGTCGACGCCACGGCACGCGCCAGCTTCGGCGTGTACAATGGCGCGGACGATATCGCCGCGCTGGTCGCGGGTATGGAACGGGTAGTGAGGATTTTCGGATGAGCGATGCCATCAAGGTCGAGCACGTCGACGCGGTGCCGCCGCCCCCGCGCGCCAAGGTGGCGGATGCGGTCGAGGACGGCGCGACCGCGGTGGAGACGTTCGAGCGCAAGCGCGATTATCTCGCCGGTTTCCTGGCGCAGAAGCCCGCCGTCGACGCCGCCGCGCATGAGCCGGGCGGCGCGCTGTACGAAGGCGTGATCGATGCGCTGAAAGACATTTTCGATCCCGAAATTCCGGTCAACATCTATGATCTGGGCTTGATCTACGGCGTCGAGGTGACCGCCGAGGGGCAGGCGGTGGTGACGATGACGCTCACCACGCCGCACTGCCCGGTGGCGGAATCGATGCCGGGCGAGGTCGAAATGCGCGTGGCGGCGGTGCCGGGAATCGCATTCGCGGATGTGAATCTGGTATGGGATCCGCCGTGGGATCCGCAGAAGATGTCGGACGACGCGAAGCTCGAACTGGGGATGTTGTGATGGCCACCGTCACCCGTGAGCGCCCGGCGGCGCTGAACCTGACCGCCACCGCCGAGGGGCGGATCGCCGACCTGATGGCGCGCGCGCCGGAGGGGGCGATCGGCGTCAAGCTGTCGACTCCCCGGCGGGGTTGTTCGGGGCTGGCCTATTCGGTCGATTATGTCACCGAGGCGCTGCCGTTCGACGAGAAGATCGAGACGCCCGGCGGCACGCTGTACGTCGATGGTGCCTCGATCCTGTATCTGATCGGCTCGACGATGAACTGGGTCGAGGACGACTTCACCGCCGGGTTCGTGTTCGACAATCCCAACGCCAAGGGCGCGTGCGGGTGCGGAGAGAGCTTCACGGTATAATCGTGGATCATCCGGCCCGGCACGACCGTGGCGAGGTGCCGTCGGCCTGTTGCCGCATCGCCACAGCTCGCGTGCTTATCGACCGGACAGGCAACCCCAGGCATCGTGTCGCGTTGCCCGGACGATGCGGACAAGCCTTTCTTCGTCGGATCTATGGCGGGCGTTTCGGGGTGACTGGTGGGGCGCCCTGAAGCGTGCCTATGCCGCGTCGAACGATGATAACCTTGGGCTGATCGCGGCGGGAACCGCTTTCTACGCCTTTTCCTCGATTGCCCCGCTGCTGGCGGCGACGGTGTTGAGCTATGGCCTCTTCGCCGATCCGGCGACCGTACAGGCGAATATCCGCACGCTGTTCGAACTGTTGCCGGCGGATGCCGCACGCCTCGTCGGGCAACAGCTCGATACCGTGATCTCGGGCAGCGAGGGGAAGAAGGGGCTGGGGCTGATCGTCGCGCTGGCGATCGCCATCTATGGCGGCAGCCGCGCTGCGACATCATTGATGACCGCCTTGAACGTTGCCTATGAGGTGAAGGAAAAGCGCAATTACATCGTCTGGATGCTGACCGCGTTCGCGGTGGTGCTGGGCGGGGTGGTGCTGATGGTGCTGGGGATGAGCGCGAGCACGCTGACCGCGTTCCTCGGCAGTCTGATCCCATGGACGCCCGGCTTCGTCCGTGCGGTGATCGGCGTCCTCACTTATGCATTGATGGCGGCGGTGACGGTGACGGGGGCGTCGCTGCTGTTCCGGTTCGCTCCCTATCGCCCGCGCGCGCGGCTTCGCTGGGGGACGCCCGGGGCGGTATTGGCGACGATCGTGTGGCTGGCGGCAACCACCGGGTTCGGCGTGTATGTCGCCAATTTCGGCAATTACGGCGCCACATATGGCTCGCTGGGCGCGATCGTCGTTCTGCTGACGTGGCTTTGGCTCAGTGCCTATGCCTTCCTGCTGGGCGCCGCGCTCGACGTGCAATTGTATCGCAGCCGCAGCACGACCCCGGTGGCCGCCGCGACGGAAGCCGCGCCGGTACAGCATGAATCGCGGGCGGCGGTCGCGGCGGCAGGAGTGGGTGGCCTCGCGCTGAGCATGGTGGGGCTGGTGATCTTTGTATGCGGCGGTGCGGCAAAGGACAGGTGACAACGAGCCTCGGCCGCGGCTAGGCTGAGGCACAACATCTCTGGGGGCATCCGTGACCGCGCAACCATCAGGCAATGAGCGAGGTCCGCTCGCGCATGCGATTCTCGACACGCTCGTCCACCGCATCGGCAAGGACGAATTTGCGGCGCGCCCGCATGACTGGCTGGCGGCGACGATCCTGACCGTCCGCAACGAAATCATCGAGCGGTGGATGGAATCGACCAAGGCCGCGCACGCCTCCGGCGCGAAGCGGGTCTATTATCTCAGTCTCGAATTCCTGATCGGGCGGCTGTTGCGCGACGCGCTCGCCAATCTGCAGAAACGTGATGAGATCGCGGCGGCGCTGTCGCAGCTGGGGCTCGATCTGGCTCAGCTTGAGGCGATCGAATCCGATGCGGCGCTGGGCAATGGCGGCCTGGGTCGGCTGGCGGCGTGCTTCATGGAAAGTCTCGCGACGCTCGACCTGCCGGCTTACGGCTATGGCATCCGCTATGTGAATGGCATGTTCCGGCAGCGGATCGATGACGGCTGGCAGGTGGAGCTGCCCGAAACCTGGCTGGCGCATGGCAATCCCTGGGAGTTCGAGCGGCGCGAGAGCAACTATTTCATCGGCTTCGGCGGTGAGGTGACCGGCAACGAACAGGGGCTGGTGCATTGGAAGCCGGCCGAGGCGGTCGAAGCGGTGGCGTTCGATACGCCGGTGGTGGGATGGCGCGGGAAACGCGTCAACACGCTACGGCTGTGGACGGCATTGAGCCTCGATCCTTTCCGGCTGGAGGCGTTCAATCGTGGCGACTTCCAGGGTGCCCTGGCGGATCAGCTGCGCGCCGACACGCTGGTGCGCGTGCTGTACCCGAATGATTCCACTGCGGCGGGGCAGGAATTGCGGCTGCGGCAGGAATATTTCTTCTCCTCCGCGTCGATCCAGGACATCGTTCGCCGGCACGTTCAATATGTCGGCGATATCCGCACCTTGCCCGACAAGGCGGCGATCCAGCTGAACGACACGCATCCGGCGGTGTCGGTGGCGGAATTGATGCGGCTGTTGATCGATCATCACGATCTGCCGTTCGACGAGGCGTGGAGCATCACGCAGCGCACCTTCGCCTATACCAATCACACGCTGCTGCCCGAGGCGTTGGAAAGCTGGCCGCTGCCGCTGTTCGAGCGGCTGCTGCCGCGTCACATGCAATTGGTCTATGCGATCAACGCCAAGCTGCTGCGCGAGGCGCGGCAGCGCGCGGAGGCGGACGACCGGGCGATCGCGGCAATCAGCCTGATCGACGAGGGCGGCGAACGCCGGGTACGCATGGCCAATCTGGCCTTCGCCGGGGCCCATAGCGTCAACGGCGTGGCGGCGCTGCACACGCAATTGATGAAAAGCACGGTGTTCGCCGATCTGCACCGCGTCTTTCCCGACCGTATCAACAACAAGACCAACGGGATCACGCCACGGCGCTGGTTGCAGGAATGCAATCCCGGGCTGACCGCGCTGATCCGCGAGGCGATCGGCGACGCCTTCACCGATGACGCGCAGAAACTGACGGCGCTCGCGCCTTTTGCGGAGGATGCAGGGTTTCGGGAGCGTTTTTCCGCGATCAAGCGTTCAAACAAGGTGGCGCTGGCGGAGCATCTTCGGGAAACGATGGGATTACGGATCGACCCCGATGCGCTGTTCGATGTGCAGATCAAGCGCATTCACGAATACAAGCGCCAATTGCTCAACATCGTCGAAACGGTGGCCTTGTACGATCAGATTCGCAGCCACCCGGAACGGGACTGGGTGCCGCGGGTCAAGCTGTTCGCCGGCAAAGCGGCGTCGAGCTACCACAATGCCAAGCTGATCATCAAACTCGCCAATGACGTCGCCCGGCGGGTCAACAGCGATCCATCGATCGGCGGGCTTTTGAAGGTCGCCTTCGTCCCCAATTACAACGTCAGCCTGGCCGAGAAGATGGTGCCCGCGGCGGACCTGTCGGAACAGATTTCGACTGCCGGGATGGAGGCGTCGGGCACCGGCAACATGAAATTCGCGCTGAACGGTGCGTTGACGATCGGCACGCTCGATGGTGCCAATATCGAGATCAAGGACCATGTCGGCGACGAGAATATCGTCATCTTCGGCCTGACCGCGGACGAGGTCGCCGCGAAGCGCGCCAATGGCTATAATCCGCGCGAGGTGATCGAGGGATCGAAGGAACTGGCGCAGGCGGTCAGTGGCATCGCCTCCGGCGTCTTTTCCCCCGACGATCCCAACCGCTATCGCGATCTGATGGCGGGGTTGTGCGATCACGACTGGTTTATGGTCGCCGCCGATTTCGATGGATATGCCGCCGCGCAGCGTGATGTCGATGCGCGCTGGTCGAACCGTGAGACGTGGCAGCGGCAGACGATCCTGAACGTCGCCAACATGGGGTGGTTTTCGTCCGATCGCACGATCGCCGAATATGCGCGAGACATCTGGGGCGTGATGTGACGCCGGCCGGGGCCGTCATTCGCGCGCTGCTTGACGGCACCAGCGACGATCCCTTCGCGCTGCTCGGCGCCCATGCGGGCCCCGCGGGCCTGTTCGCGCGCACCTGGGTGCCGGGGGCGGAAACGGTCGCGGCATTCTCGCTCGCCGGTGATCCGCTCGGTCGGTTGGATCGGGTCGACGATGCGGGTCTGTTCGAGGGCATGATCACCGGCGTGGCGCAGCCGCTGCGCTATCGCGCGCGCGCGGGCGGGGCGGAATGGTGGGTGACCGATCCCTATACCTTCGGGCCGGTGCTGGGGCCGGTCGACGATTTCCTGATGAACGAGGGCACGCACGTGCGCCTCTACGACAAGCTCGGCGCGCATTGCATCGCGCATGAGGGCGCGGAAGGCGTGCATTTCGCGGTATGGGCGCCGAACGCGCGCCGCGTTGCGGTGGTAGGGGACTTCAACGATTGGGACGCGCGCCGGCATGGCATGCGGCGGCGGGGCGATACCGGGGTGTGGGAAATCTTCCTGCCCGATATCGGCGCGGGACGTGCGTACAAATATGCGATCACCGGCCCCGATGGCGTCTTGCAGCCATTGAAGGCGGATCCTTATGCCTTCGCGACAGAATTGCGCCCGAAGACGGCATCACTCACCACCGCGCCGCCCGCCCACCAATGGGGAGACGAGGCGCACCGCGAAGCGTGGAGCAGGGTCGACCCGCGCCGGGTGCCGATCAGCATTTACGAAGTCCATGCGGGGTCATGGGAGCGCGATGAACACGGCTGGTTCCTGTCCTGGGATCAACTGGCCGATCGTCTGATCCCCTATGTCGTCTCGCTCGGCTTTACGCATATCGAATTCATGCCGATCGCTGAACATCCCTATGACCCAAGCTGGGGTTATCAGACCACCGGCCTGTATGCGCCCAGCGCTCGGTTCGGCGATATCGAGGGGTTCGCCCGTTTCGTCGACGGCGCGCATCGCGCCGGGCTGGGGGTGCTGGTCGATTGGGTGCCGGCGCATTTTCCGGTCGATGCGCACGGCCTGTCGCGGTTCGACGGCACCGCGCTGTACGAACATCTCGATCCGCGGCTCGGCTTTCATCCCGACTGGAACACCGCGATCTACAATTACGGGCGTCGCGAGGTGGCCAGCTTCCTCGTCAACAACGCGCTCTTCTGGGCCGAACGATATCATATCGACGGCCTGCGCGTCGATGCGGTCGCCTCGATGCTGTATCGCGACTATTCCCGCAAGGCGGGCGAGTGGATCCCGAACGAAGGCGGCGGGCGCGAAAACTGGGAGGCGGTGGACTTCCTGCGCGAGACCAACCGCGCCATTTATGGCGCGCATCCGGGTGTCTTCACCGTCGCGGAGGAATCGACCAGCTGGCCCGGCGTCACCGCACCGGCATTCGCGGAGGGACCGCGCGAAAGCCTGGGGTTCGGGTTCAAATGGAACATGGGCTGGATGCATGACACGCTCCAATACATGGCGCGCGAGCCGGTGCATCGTCGCCACCATCATCACGACATCACCTTTGGGCTGGTCTACGCCTTCAGCGAGAATTTCATCCTGCCGCTCAGCCATGATGAGGTGGTGCACGGCAAGGGATCGCTGCTGACCAAAATGTCCGGCGACGATTGGCAGCAATTCGCCAATCTGCGCGCTTATTACGCGATGATGTGGGGCTATCCGGGCAAGAAGCTGCTCTTCATGGGGCAGGAATTCGCGCAGCGCCGCGAATGGAGCGAGGAGCGCGCGCTCGATTGGGAACTGACCAATTCGGCCGCGCATGACGGCGTGCGCAAGCTGGTCCGCGACCTGAACCGCCTGTATCGCGATACGCCGGCGCTGCACGCGCGCGATTGCGAGCCGGACGGTTTTGAATGGCTGGTATCCGACGATTCCGAAAATTCGGTGTTCGTGTGGCTACGCAAGGCGCCCGGCGCGAACCCGGTGGCGGTGGTCGCCAACATGACGCCGGTCGCGCGCATGCCCTATCGCGTGCCGCTGCCACGCGACGGCCGCTGGCGCGAAATCCTCAATTCCGATGCGCAATGTTATTGGGGATCGGGGCTGGGCAATCTCGGCGGAGTCACCGCCGAAGACGGTTTCGCCTATCTCGCGCTGCCGCCGCTCGCGACGTTGATGCTCGAGTTCGAGGCGTGAGGCCGCGCGATCAGAGGAAGTGTCGCGCGATCGTGACGATCGCCACCCACGCCGCGAGCGACGGGATCGCTCCCGCCGCCAACCCGCGCCACAGCGGCATGGCGTCCGCCGCGCTGCTGCGGTGGGGAAGGGGCATGGGGGTGGCGTACATGAGCGATCCTCTGGGTGGCCTTGTCCTGAAGAATGTGGACGAAGCTCGGTTATTTTTTCCTTAATCATTAATTTGTCGGCACGTAAAGAGAAGAGGGAGAGGGACGTGGACGAACGCAGAGGTCAGCCGCTGGCACGCGATGCGATGGCCTACGTTCTGGCGGGCGGACGCGGCAGTCGCTTGAAAGAACTGACCGACACCCGGGCGAAGCCAGCCGTCTATTTCGGCGGCAAGAGCCGGATCATCGATTTCGCGCTGTCGAACGCGCTCAATTCGGGTATTCGCCGCATTGGCGTGGCGACGCAATACAAGGCGCATTCGCTGATCCGCCACCTGCAGCGGGGCTGGAATTTCCTGCGCCCGGAACGCAACGAGAGCTTCGACATCCTGCCGGCCAGTCAGCGTATCAGCGAGTTTCAGTGGTATGAGGGAACCGCCGACGCGGTGTATCAGAATATCGATATCATCGAGGATATCGCGCCCGAATATATGGTGATCCTGGCGGGCGACCACATCTACAAGATGGATTACGAGATCATGCTGCGGCAGCATTGCGACAGCGGTGCCGATGTGACCGTGGCATGTATGGAAGTGCCACGTATGGAGGCGGTGGCCTTTGGCGTGATGCACGTCGATGCCAAGGATCGTATCGTCGACTTCGTCGAGAAGCCCGCCGACCCGCCCGCGATCCCCGGCCAGCCCGATGTCGCGTTGGCGAGCCTCGGCATCTATGTTTTCCACACGCGTGTGCTGATCGAGGAATTGCGGCGCGACGCGGCGGATCCGACGTCGAGCCGCGATTTCGGCAAGGACTTGATCCCTCATCTGGTAAAGAACGCCAAGGCGGTCGCGCATCGCTTCTCGGCGAGCTGCGTCCGCTCACCGGAAGAGCCGGCGGCCTATTGGCGCGATGTCGGCACCGTCGACGCCTATTGGGAAGCCAATATCGATCTGACCGACGTCGTGCCGCAGCTCGACCTTTACGATCGCGAGTGGCCGTTGTGGACCTATTCGGAACTGACCCCGCCGGCGAAATTCGTCCATGACCAGGATGGCCGGCGCGGCCAGGCGGTGTCCAGTCTGATCTCGGGCGACTGTATCATCTCGGGGGCGAACATTCATCGCAGCCTGGTCTCGACCGGCACCCGCGCGCGCAGCTACTCGATGCTGGATGAGGCGGTGGTGTTGCCTTATTGCCGGATTGGCCGCGGGGCGCGGTTGTCGCGCGTGGTGATCGACCGCGGCGTGGTGATCCCGGATGGGCTGGTGGTGGGGGAGGATCCCGAACTGGACGGCCGCCATTTCCGCCGGACGGAAAAGGGCATCTGTCTGATCACGCAGCCGATGATCGACGCGCTGGGATGATGGAGATGCGGCTGCGGCACCGACAGCATAGTCCCGCCGGGACGACCGCATGTTTTGGCGCGGTCGCATGACGATCGCGGTCCTGTCGGTCGCATCGGAGGCCTATCCGCTCGTCAAGACGGGTGGGCTTGCGGATGTGGTGGGGGCATTGCCCGCCGCGCTGGCGCCGCACGGTGTCGCGGTGACGACGCTGCTGCCGGGCTATCCGGCGGTGCTGGCGACATTGCGCAAGCCGCGCGCGCTGCATCGCTGGAACGACCTGCTGGGCGGGCCGGCGCGATTGCTGACCGGCACGCTCGACGGCACACACCCGCTTCTGGTGCTGGAGGCACCGCGGCTGTTCGCGCGCGAGGGCGGGCTGTACACCGACGCGCTCGGTCGCGACTGGGACGATAACTGGCACCGCTTCGCCGCCCTGTCACGCGCCGCGGCCGATCTGGCGGCGGGGGCGGTGAGGGGGCGGCATTTCGACATCCTGCACGCGCACGACTGGCAGGCATCGTTCGCTGCCACCTATCTCCGCTATCACCCGGTCGAGACCAAGGCCAAGTCGGTGGTGACGATCCATAACCTCGCCTTCCAGGGACGGTTCGATGCCAGCGTCTTTCCAGCACTCGGCCTGCCCGGGGAGGCTTGGGCGATCGACGGGGTGGAATATTATGGCGGCGTCGGCCTGCTGAAGGGCGGGCTGGAGGCGGCGGACGCGATCACCACCGTCAGCCCCACCTATGCGCGCGAAATCTTCGAGCCAGCGTTTGGGATGGGGCTGGAGGGGCTGATCGCGGCGCGCGGCGGGCGTGTGCACGGGATCGTCAACGGGATCGATCCGGCGGTGTGGAACCCCGCCGTCGATCGCGCGCTCGCGGCGCGCTTCACGGAACGGTCGCTGGGACGACGCCCCGCCAACAAGCGCGCGGTCGAAATCGCATTCGGGCTGGAACCGGGAGATGGTCCGCTGTTCACGGTGATCAGCCGGCTCACCTGGCAGAAGGGCATGGACGTCCTGGGCGAATGTATCGACTCGCTGGTGGCGATGGGTGGACGGCTGGCGCTGCTCGGTTCGGGCGATGCCGCGCTGGAACATGCCTTCCGGCTGGCGGCGGACCGGCATCCGGGGCGAATCGGCGTGCGCATCGGTTATGACGAGCCGCTCTCGCATCTGTTGCAGGGGGGCGCGGACGCGATCCTGATCCCGTCGCGGTTCGAGCCGTGCGGACTGACGCAGCTTTACGGGCTCGCTTATGGCTGTGTGCCGGTGGTGGCGCGTACCGGGGGGCTGGCGGATACCGTGATCGACGCCAATACGGCCGCGCTGGATGCGGGCGTGGCGACCGGCATCCAGTTCAATCATGTCGCTGCCGATGCGCTGACCACCGCGATCGGGCGTGCCGTCTCGCTGTACGCCGACCGGGAGCGCTGGGCGATGGTGCAGCGGCGCGGGATGCGCGCCGATTTCAGTTGGGCTAAGAGCGGCCGGCGCTACGCCAGTCTCTACAGGGAGCTACTTTCGGCATGATCCGCACCGTTCAGACGACGCCATTTGCCGACCAGAAACCCGGCACATCCGGTCTGCGCAAGAAGGTGAAGGTCTTTCAGCAGCCGAATTACGCCGAGAATTTTATCCAGTCGGTGTTCGACGTGGTGGACGGCAAGCAGGGCGCCACGCTGGTGATCGGTGGCGACGGCCGCTTCCTCAACCGCCCGGTGATCCAGACCGCGATCCGGATGGCCGCCGCCGCCGGCTTCGCCCGCGTGGTCGTTGGGCAGGGCGGCATCCTGTCGACCCCCGCCGCCTCCAACGTGATCCGGCGGCGCGGCGCGCTCGGCGGGCTGGTGCTCTCCGCGAGCCACAATCCGGGCGGGCCGGACGAGGATTTCGGGATCAAATATAACGTCGCCAACGGTGGCCCCGCGCCCGAGAAGGTGACCGAGGCGATCCATCAGCGCACGCTGTCGATCGACGCCTGGCACGCCGCCGACGGCGCCGATATCGACCTCGACACACTCGGCGAGGTGACGGTCGAGGGCATGGTGGTGGAGGTGATCGATCCGGTCGCCGATTATGCCGCGCTGATGGAAACGCTGTTCGATTTCGACGCGATCCGCGCGGCCGGGCTGACGGTGGCATTCGATGCGATGAACGCGGTCACCGGGCCGTATGCGACGGAGATCCTGGAACGCCGGCTGGGCTTCGCGGCGGGGACGGTGCGCAATGGCACGCCGCTGGAGGATTTCGGCGGGCATCATCCCGATCCCAACCTGGTCCATGCGCACGAACTGTACGAGCTGATGATGGGCCCCGACGCGCCCGATTTCGGCGCAGCGTCCGATGGGGATGGCGATCGCAACCTGATCATCGGGCGCGGGCGGTTCATCACCCCGTCGGACAGCCTCGCGATGCTGGCCGCCAACGCGCACCTCGCGCCGGGCTACAGGGCGGGGCTGAAGGGCATCGCGCGTTCGATGCCGACCAGCGCGGCGGCGGATCGCGTCGCGGCGGCGCTCGGCATCCCGTCGTTCGAGACGCCGACCGGCTGGAAATTTTTCGGCAATCTGCTCGACGCCGGCATGGCGACGATCTGCGGCGAGGAAAGCGCCGGCACCGGCAGTGACCATGTGCGGGAGAAGGACGGGCTGTGGGCGGTCCTGCTGTGGCTCAACATCCTGGCTGCGACCGGCAAGAGCGTCGACGCGATCGCGCGGGACCATTGGGCGCGCTTCGGCCGCCATTATTACGCGCGCCACGATTATGAGGGCGTCGACAGCGCGGCTGCGGACGCGCTGATGGCGGAGCTGCGCGGGTCGCTGGCCGACCTGCCGGCGCGCGCGTTCGGGCCGCTCACCGTCGCGACAGCGGACGATTTCGCCTATGCGGATCCCACCGATGGCTCGGTAAGCGCGCGACAGGGCGTGCGTGTGCTGTTCGCGGGCGGCTGCCGGGTCGTGTTCCGCCTCTCGGGAACCGGCACCAGCGGCGCGACGCTGCGGGTCTATCTGGAGCGGTATGAACCGGCGGACGGGGCGCTCGACGCCGCGACCGATGCGATGCTGGCGGATATCATCGCCGCGGCGGACGAGATTGCCGGGATCGCACGGCATACCGGCCGTACCCGCCCCGACGTGGTGACGTGAGCGCGGCGATCGGCAAGGAGGCCGGCGTGGGCGGCACCGCCTTCACGGTGCGCGCCCCCCACGCCACGCGCGTCTGGACGTGCCTGTTCGATGGCAAGCGTGAGCGCCGCGTCGCGATGGAGCGCGTGGGCGACGAATGGCGCGTGTTCGTCCCCGGCGTCGGCGAGGGCGCGCGCTATGGCTTTCGCGCCGACGGCGCGGCGCCGTTCGATCAGGCCAAGCTGCTGGTCGATCCACGGGCGACCGCGATCGATCGGGCGTTCGCTTATGACCCACGGCTGGCGACCTTCGGTGTGGATACCGCGATGCTGGTGCCGCGCGCGATCGTCGCCGCGCCGTTGCCGCAGCTCGACCTGCCACCGCTGTTTCGCGCGGGCGGGCTGATCTACGAGATCAACGTGCGGGGCTTCACGATGCGGCATCCCGATGTGCCCGCGTCGCTGCGCGGCACGATCGCCGCGCTGGCGCACCCGGCGGTGATCGCGCATCTGCAGCGCATCGGGGTCGATACGGTGGAACTGATGCCGATCGTCGCCTGGATCGACGAACGACATCTGCCGCCGCTCGGGCTGCGCAACGCCTGGGGCTATAACCCGGTGGTGCCGATGGCGCTCGACCCGCGGCTGGCGCCGGGCGGGCTGGCGGAATTGCGGGCGACCGTCGCCGCGCTGCGCGCCGCCGGGATCGGCACGATCCTCGACCTGGTGCTCAACCATAGTGGCGAGAGCGACCGGCAGGGCCCGACACTGTCGCTGCGCGGGCTCGACGAGGCGTCTTACGCTCATGCCGCGGACGGGACGCTGATCAACGACGCCGGCACCGGCAATGTCCTCGATTTCGCCCAGCCGGCGGTACGAACCCTCGCGCTCGATACGATGCGGCATTTCGTCACCCAGGCGGGGGTGGACGGGTTTCGCTTCGATCTGGCGACGGTGATGGCGCGCGGACCCGGCTTCGCGCCCGACGCGCCGATCTTCGCCGAGATCGCCGGTGACCCGGTGCTCTCCCGCGCGGTGATGATCGCGGAGCCATGGGATGTCGGGCCCGGCGGCTATCGGCTCGGCTGCTTTCCCTCCACCTGGCTGGAGTGGAACGACCGGTATCGCGATGACGTGCGCCGTTTCTGGCGTGGCGACGGCGGGGTGGGGGCGCTGGCGACGCGCGTGGCGGGCTCGACCGACCTGTTCGGTACGCAGCGCACCCGGAGCGTCAATTTTCTTGCCGCGCACGATGGCTTCACGTTGCGCGATACGGTCACCTATGCCGAGCGGCGCAACCACGCGAATGGCGAGGACAATCGCGACGGCCATCACGGCGAGGTCGCCTGGGCGAACGGCAGCGAGGGCGTGCGAGAGCTGCTGGCGACGCTGTTCGCCAGTCGCGGCACGATCCTGTTGACCGCCGGGGACGAATTCGGCCGAACGCAGGGCGGCAACAACAACGCTTATGCGCAGGACAATGAAACGACGTGGCTTGACTGGCATGGCCGCGATCGCGCGCTGGAGGCCTTCGTCGCGTCGCTGGCGGCGCTGCGCCGCGCGATGCCTGAACTGGCGGATCCGACGATCCGGCACGATGCCCGCTGGTACACACTCGACGGCGACATGATGCGCGACGAGGATTGGGCACGGGCGGTTGGCGTCGAGATGCGCCTGCCCACGGTGAGCGTCATCTTCGACCGGGCCACGCCGCGCGTCACGATCCGGCCGTCAGAGCAGGCGGGGTCGGCGCTCGCCACGCGATGAAATCCCCTGGCAGTAGCGCCGGCTGACAGGGACATGGCCGCTTTGCCGCGGCACACGATTGCGGGACCTTGATGGTCGCCTTCCCGCGATGGCGTATCGTCGGTTAGGCGACTTCGCCGCCACGCACTTCGCAACAAACTGTCGTCGGCAGTGCTCAGCGACGACACGATGGGCTCGCGGCGTCACGCGGATGTAAGAATAATCTATCCGCATGCGATTCATGATCGTGTTCGTCGAACGAAATTACGCAATTTGACGCAAGTAATGCGTTGCCAATTCATGAAACTTAGATGTTTCGACCGTGAATGTAAGCTGCGTGTTTAGAAAGTGGAATATAATGTAAATATTGGCATCGTTCTATATGTGATTCGTTTATACCTGCACATATCGTTAACATTATTAAGAGATTTTGTAGCGTTGACTTAGATTTGTCGCCACAATTACTTAGCTCCAGACCAATTGATCGAAAATCGCTTTCCGGCCTGCGCCTCCGCCACTGTGGCGGTGTGCGAGGTGTTTTGTCGTGGCTGAATGCGATCGCGACGTTTGTGTCACTCTGGGGGGCTGTTTATGACGAAATTGCATTCGTTCCGTAGCTACGATCATGCTCGCGGCGTTCGTGGTGGTTTTATCGATCAATGGGCCGGCGGCGCGCCGCTCGGCTGGTCCGGCCGGCGCCGGATCATGGCGATCCTGCGCGCCAGTTGCATGGTGCTGGGGGTGAAGCGCCGTCACCACGGCGTCGGCCTGCTCGCCTTCGGCGGACAGTCCCCCAACGCCGATGCGGCAGGCGGATCGACACGGCCTGGCGCGCTGACGATGGCCATGCTGCTGGGCGGCGCCGCCGTGTTGCACCCTGTCGCAGCCGTGGCGCAGGCGCCGAATACGGCCTATTCGGGAACCTCCGCCGCCGGCACCGCGGGTGCCTCGGTAACGGGCAACGGCAACGTCGCGCTGGGCGTTTCCGCGGGTGGAAATGTCATCGGCGACGAAAATGTGGCGGTTGGAGGCACCGCCGGCGCGTCCGTAGCCGGCAATAATAACACCGCGGTCGGTTCGTTCGCCGGGGCGGGTGTGTCCGGCGATAACAATACCGCGCTGGGCGTCTCTGCGGGTACGCTGGTCGGCAACAACAACAACTCGATCGGCGCCTATTCCAGCCTTGAGGGCGCTGGAAACAACGTCAACCTGATGGGGCAGAATGCTGGCCAGTACATGGTGGGCAACGAAAGTATTGGCATTGGCAGTACGGCGCTAAGTTCTTCAATTGGTGACTATAACGTCGGCATTGGCAAAGACTCGCTGAGCAATGTCGAGGGCAATTACAACGTCGGCATCGGTAGCGGCGCGCTGAAATCCGCGCATGGATCGGAGAATGTGGCCCTTGGCCGGGGTGCGCTGCAATCGGCGCAGGGATCGTCGAACATCGGTTTCGGCTTCAACGCGGGATATGAGGCGACTGGCGATCGTAACCTCGTGATGGGGGAGGATGCCGGTAGTTACGCTAACGGAAGTTATAACCAGTTATTCGGATATGGGTCCGGTGAGGAGATGGCCGGTAACTATAATATCGTCAATGGTTACCGGTCCGGCGGTTACATGAGCGGTGAGTCCAATATATATACTGGCACGGAGGCAGGAACATCCGCGACCGGCGGAAGCAATATTGCTACCGGGTCATCTGCTGGTCGGAATATGTCCGGATATTACAATATACTGAGTGGAGATGAATCCGGGTCCGGAATTGTCGGATCACATAATTTCGCCGTTGGATTGTCGGCCGGATATGCCGCTTCCGGCGATGGAAACGCCATGATTGGCGAGAATTCCGGCTACTCCCTTACCGGCAGCTACAATAACATGTCTGGTTATGCTGCGGGTTTTGGCGCTATCGGAGATTACAATAATGCTATAGGCGAGAATGCTGGATATTCGCTGACTGGAAATTATAACAATCTAATTGGCCGGGAGGCTGGCGAATATTCCAGCGGAAATTACAATACAATTATCGGCTACGAAGCAGGTCATGAGTTCTCGGGTGACCAAAGCATCATCAACGGAAGCCACGCCGGGTTTTCCGCCTCGGGCAACGGTAATATCATGATTGGCAAATATTCTGGGTACTCCCTGACAGGAAATTACAATCAGTTGTTAGGATACAGCACTGGTTACGGATTAACAGGCGCAGATAATAACGCGCTAGGTGAGTACGCCGGCTATTATACGACTGGTGACGGAAATATCATGATTGGTGAGGAGGCCGGCGAATATGCTGTCGGCGATTACAATCATATGATGGGATATGAGGCGGGTTATGAGCTCACCGGCGATTATAATACCGCCTTCGGCATATACGCCGGATACTATACGACCGGCGATAGAAATCTTCTTATCGGCGAAGAAGCAGGTTATTATGCAGTTGGAAGCTATAACCATATTTTTGGTTATGAATCCGGATCCTATCTGTCAGGAAGCTATAATCTAATCGATGGTTTTATGGCGGGCTATTATCTTACGGGTGATTATAATACTGCCATTGGTTTATACGCTGGCTATTATACGTCGGGCGATAGGAATATTCTTATCGGCGAAACGGCGGGTGGTTCCGCTATAGGCAGCTACAACCAAAATTTTGGTTATCAATCCGGATACGGTTCAACGGGCAGCTATAACGCAATTGATGGTTACCAATCCGGATTTGGTTTGACCGGCGACTATAACGCAATTCATGGTTTTGAATCCGGATACGGTTTGACCGGCAGCTATAACGTAATTGATGGTTATCTAGCGGGTTACTCGATTGTCGGATCCAGGAATGTAGCAACCGGAATTTATGCCGGATATGAAGCCGTCGGAGATGACAACGTCATGCTCGGAAATTCTTCTGGTGCCTATATGGCAGGCAATCTTAACATTGCGCAGGGGATGAACTCAGGCGCGAATGCCAGCGGTGCCGAGAACGTTTTCCTTGGTTACGAATCCGGTCGGTCCGTAATTGGCAATAACAATGTCGGGATGGGCTCATACGCGGGGCAGCAATCCTATGGCTCGGGCAATATTGCCATCGGTCAATCGGCGGGTGCCAATATTGGCAGTTCGGCCGCTCCGGTGAATAACGCGATCGCACTGGGGAACAGCGCCGCTGCACTGGTGGAAGGCGGCATGGCGATCGGCCAGGGCGCGACGGTGCAAAGCGGTGCGTTTGCGGGCTCGATCGCGCTGGGTTCGGGCAGCACCGTTACCGGCTCCAGCAATGCCGCGGGTTATCTCACCAATGTCGCGGCGCCGACCGTCGGTCAGCTGGAGATTGGCGGCCGTCGGATCACCGGCCTCGCCGACGGTGCTGATGCGCAGGATGCAGTGACGGTCGCGCAGCTTTCGACCGGCCTTGCCAGCCTCGGCAACGGCGTGGCGGGCTTCGCGCTCGGCACCGGGGCCGGTGTGGGCTCCACGGGCAGCAGCAACGTCGCCACCGGCGCCGCCACGGGGCAGAGCGTCAGCGGCACCAACAACCTCGCCAGCGGCAATTCGGCGGGTCAGAATGTCGTCGGCAATTATAACGTCGCACTCGGCGATCAGGCGGGACAGTCCGTCGTCGGAGAGGGGAATACCGCGGCGGGCGCCTTCGCCGGGACCAGTGTCGCCGGTGATCACAATCAGGCCAGCGGCTATGCCGCCGGGCAGTCGGTCGAGGGAAGCGACAATAGCGCGACCGGATATAATGCTGGCCGCAACGTCGTTGGAAGCGGGAACACCGCCAGCGGCGCGCTGTCGGGTGGCGCGGTGGTCGGCGATCGCAACGTCGCGTCGGGCTATGGCGCGGGCAGCACGGTAAACGGGCAGGACAATTACGCGGGCGGCACCAATGCCGGTACGTCGGTCTATGGCTCGAACAACGTCGCGCTCGGCAATGGCGCCGGAAGCGGCATCGGCACCGCCGCGACGCCGGTGGGCAATACGGTCGCGATCGGTAACAATGCGGTTGCGGCGCAGGAGAACGGGGTGGCGATCGGCGCGGGTGCGTCGGTGGGTGCCGGCGCCGCGGCGGGCGCGATCGCGCTCGGTTCGGGCAGCACGGTGACGTCGACCAGCACGGCGGCGGGCTTCGTCACCGGCTCGGCCGCCCCCACCGTCGGGCAGCTGGAAATCGGCGGTCGTCGTATCACCGGGCTGGCGGACGGCGCAGATGCCCAGGACGCCGTCACAGTGGCGCAATTGTCGACGGCGATGACGTCGACCGCGTCGGGGCTGGCCGCGCTGTCGACCGGGCTGGCGACGACGAATACCGCGATCGCCAGTATCTCGAACGTCGCGCTGGCGGCGGCGAGCAGCGGCGGTGTCGCGACCGGCACCATCTCCGGCGCCGGAGGGGCGGCCGGCGCCTCGACCGTCACCAACGGTGTGGTGCAGGATGGTAGCGGCAAGGGGACGTATTCGACTGTCCAGGCCGCGCCGACCGCGTCGGCGGCGGATACCACCGCGTCGGGCATCTTCGCCTCGATCGACTCGGCCGCGACCGGGGGCACCACTTATGGCGCATGGAGTTCGGTCACCGGCCAGAACGGTACTGCGGTCGGCTATTCGGCGCTCGCCGGAGCTGGCGCGGTCGCCGTCGGCGTCGGCAGCGAGGCGAGCGGCACGCAGTCGATCGCGATCGGCTATCGCAATGTCGTCAGTGGTGCCAATTCCGGCGCCTTCGGCGACCCGAACGTCGTCAGTGGCGCCGGTAGCTATGCGATCGGCAACAACAACACGGTTGCCGCCAACAATGCTTTCGCGCTGGGCAACAACATCACCATCGCCGCCGGCAGTGACGGCGCGGTGGTGCTGGGCAGCGACAGCACGGCGAGCGGCGCCAATACGGTGTCGGTCGGCTCGGACCAGGTGAAGCGACGGATCACCAACGTGGCGGCGGGGACGGAAACGACCGACGCGGTCAACGTCGGGCAGTTGAACGCGCTGCAATCCAACCTGTCCTCGCGGATCACCGGCGTCCAGCAGGAGGTGTTCGACCTGCGCCGGGCCACCGGCTTCGGCATCGCGGGCGCGACCGCGCTGGCGATGATCCCGGATATCGATCCGGATCAGAAGGTGGCGATCGGCATGGGTGTGGGCGGCTTCGATGGGTATAATTCCATCGCGCTGAGCGTCACCGGGCGCGTCGCGGACAATACCAAGTTCCGCGCGGGTGCCTCGCTGTCCGGCGGCAAGTCCACCTACGGCGCGGGCGTCTCGTTCGGCTGGTAAGGGGCTACTCTCGGGGCGGGCCGTGACGGGCCCGCCCCATTCGCCGGGCGGCGCTGTTCGTGCCCGGCCCTCCGCCTCCGATCGATCGCCCTTGATCTCGAATCTGGATGACACCGTGCGCATTGGCATCGCCTTTCCCGCCGCATCGGACCGCGATCGCGATATCGCCGACGTGGATCGCTTGCTGTATCATCTGGCTTGCGTGCTGGAGGCGATCGGCTTCGTCGAGGCGGTGCTGGCGGTCGATACCGGCGGAAACGCGGCGGATGAGGCGTCCTTGTTTGCCCATCGTGGCGCGACGATCCGCCTCGCCGATGCCGATGCGGCGATCGACGTCCTGATCGTTACTCCCGGCGTGATCGCGGCCGAATGGCTCGCCTGTTTTCGTGCCCGCGGTGGCCGCGTCGTGCTCGTCGATCCCGGCAGCAGCCATGCGCGGTTGATCGAAACGACGCTGTTCGACGTACCGATCGCCTTCAGCGGCGCCGAGCCGTGCGATACGGTCTGGCTGTGCGGCGAGGCGCGATCCTCCGCGCCGATCCTGCGGGCATTCTATCGATGCCCGGTGATCCCGCTGCCCGCCATCTGGTGTGAAGCGCCGGCGGGGGGCGGCGCAGCCGGACGCGCGACCTATCGGCGCGACAGCGTGACGCGCGACGGCGCACGGCCATTGATCCTGCATCACCGGTCGACCGCGGCGACGATGCTCGTCCCGCTCCTGATATGCGAACAGGCCGTTCGGGCGGACGGCAAGACGATCGACCGCGTCCATCTGCTGCACGCGCACGCTCTACGGGAGCAGGCCACCTTCGCGCATCTGATCGCGTCGAGCGAATTGTATCGGCAGCATCGCATCACGATCGAGGACGGGCATCGGGCGCCGGTGCTGGGGGCAGATGCCAATATGGTGGTGGCGCACCAGATGGGTGGCGTCGGCCATGCCTGCTATCTGGATATCGTGGCGGCGGGATTTCCGCTCGTCCACAATCTGCCCGCGCTGGCCGATGTGGGGTATTTCTATCCCGGCAATGCGGTCGACACCGGCGCGGCGACGTTGCTGGCCGCCAGCCGAGATCATGATCGGACGCTGGACGATTATCGCGCGCGCACAGCCAGGGCCATCGCGCGCGTCGCGCCCCGTCATCCCGTCGTTCAGACCGCCTATGCCCGCGCTTTGGTCGCGACGACCGCCCCGGCGAGGGCGGCGGCATGACAGGGCGCGGGTTGCGCATCGCGGTCACCGTCTTTCTGCGCGGCGGCGATCAGTCGCTGTGGGAAAACGGGATCCACCAGAACTGCCTTTTTCTGCTGATGCTGCTTGGGGCGGTGTCGAGTGTGGCGCAGGTATTCGTCCTGCCGCTCGGCCCCGGCGCGACGACGCAGGAAGAGGTGGCGCAGGATAAGGTGGTGCGAGGTGAGGTAGCGGGGGCGATCACCGCGCCGTCGATCGACCAGCGAACCGCGCTCGACGCACTGGATATCGTCATCGAGCTCGGCGCGCAGCTCGAGCTCGACTGGGCACGGCAGTTTGCGGCGCGCGGTGGACGGATCGTCGCGATGCGCGTCGCCAACGATTTCATGATCGATGTCGAGCGGCTCGCCTTCGGCCTGTCGCCGGGGTTGTTGGTGACCGGCGCCCCCTATGCCGCGATCTGGATGCTGGCGGGTTTCGTTCCCGACTGCGCCGGTTATTACGCGGCGGCCCTGCGCGCGCCGGTGCGGATCATGCCGCACCTCTGGAGCCCGGTACTGGTGGAGCGCGCCGCCGGTGGGCATTTCGCCTATCGACCGGGGCGGGCGCGTTGGCGGCTGGCGGTGGTGGAGCCCAATATCTGCACCGTCAAAACCTGTCATCTGCCGCTGCTGCTGGCCGATGTCGCCCATCGGCGCGATCCGCAGGCGATCGCGCACGTGCGCATATTCAACGCTTTGGCGGTTCGCCGTCATCCCGCCTTCGTCGCTTATGCGCGATCGCTCGATCTGGTGCGGCACGGCCTGGTCACCTTCGAAGGCCGTCTGCCGCTGCATTCGATCATGGGCGCGGAATGCGACGCGATCGTCGCGCATCACGACGGCAACCCACAGAATTATAGCTATTACGAAGCGTTGTACGGGGGCTTTCCGCTGATCCACAACTCCGCGCTGCTCGGCGAGGCGGGTTACCGCTACGCCGATCACGATCCGGAGGACGGCGCGCTCGCATTGCTGCACGCGATACGTGGGCATGACGCCGACATCGAGGGTTACCGATCGATCGCGAACCGCTTTCTCGCCACGCTCGATCCGTTGTGCCCGGCCAATATCGCGGCCTTTGAGCGGGCGATCCTCGATCTTGATCCGCAGGGGAATGGTGGATGATGGCGTCTCGATCCGCGCGGTGCGGTGTGACGCGGCGCGCCCGGCTGGGGCTGGCGTTGGCGCTCACGCTGGCGGCCGGTTACAGTCTGGGGTGCGTGATGGCGCCGGGACGGGCAGCACCGCCCCCCGCGAGCCCTGCGGCGCGCGCGCTGGTGGTGGACGCAGCGCAGAAACTGGGCGTCAAACGCTGCCTGCCGGCGATTACCGCGATCGGCCAGCGCGCTGTCCTGGGGGCGACGCAACACGATATCATGGTCGACTGGGATCGGCAGGCGCCCGACGCGGCCCCGTTCTTCTCGTTCATCGGGTTGAGCGCCGGGAAGCAACGGGCGGGCGTCACGCTGGTGGCTGTTCCCGCCGGAACCGGCGGTTGCGCGATCCTGGTGGAGCGCGTGTCGAGCACCGGCCGCCCCTGCGCCGCGGTGGCAAGCAGCGAGCTACCGAACTATCCCGCTACCCCGCTGATCGACGGCATCACCGTCTATCAGAATCCGTCGTCCCCCGGCGAAACCTATGTGCTGGTCAGCAACGACGGCGGATGCCTGATCCTCCGTCGCCAGAGCAGCTTCAAATGGCCTCCACGGCCATGAGCGGCTCGCCGCCGCCGCCGCCGGCGATCCATCCTGCACGTAAGGGTTCACCGATGCCCCAAGGTCCGGCCGATACGGCGCTCGCCGCGCTGCAACGGGGTGATCTTGCCTCGTGTCATCGCATGACGAGCGAGCTGTTACGCGCCAATCCGTATGACGCCGGCGCGATCATGCTGCGGGGGTTGTCGACACCGCCGGCGGACGCCGTGCTGGCGCTGCCCTTGCTGCAACTGGCCTGCCGCATCGCCCCCCACAACGCGGAACATTGGTTTCAGCTTGGCCGGTGGCACGAACAGAGGGGCCGTTTTGTCGATGCGGCGCGGGCGTTCCGCCGCGCGATGGCGCTCGATCCGGCGCATCTGCCGGCGCTTTCCCGTGGTACGGAAATGCTGCGCGTCACCGAGCAATTCGCGGAGGCGATCGGCTTCGCCCGGCGGATGCAGCGGATCCTGCCCAACGATCCCGCCGGTTTCGCCCATGAGGCGATATCGCTTCAACATCTCGGTGAGCTGGAGGCGTCGGATGCGATGTTCGACGCCGCCATCCAGCGGTCGCGCGATCCGGCGCTGCTTCATTGGGAACACCAATTTTCGCTGCTGCGGCGGCAGCGTTTCGCCGAAGCGTGGGACAAATACGAGGTGCGCTTCGACTGCGCGGAGGCGAACAGCGTCGATGACATGGCCTTCACCCTGCCCCGGTGGCGCGGGGAACCGGGGCAGCACGTGCTGGCTTATGGTGAGCAG
Organism: Sphingomonas sp.; assembly: GCF_042091075.1. Classification (GTDB taxonomy): domain Bacteria; phylum Pseudomonadota; class Alphaproteobacteria; order Sphingomonadales; family Sphingomonadaceae; genus Sphingomonas. The sequence continues at coordinate 24,163 of NZ_JBELIE010000007.1, forward strand.
GGCATCGGCGATCAACTGATGTTCGCCTCGGCCCTGTCCGATCTGATCGCGCGCGCATCGCGCGTCAGCCTCGCCGTCGCACCGGCGATGGTCGATCTGTTTCGCGCCAGCTTCCCGACGATCCACGTCTTTCCGATCGAGCGGAAACGCGATCCGAAGGCATGCGCACGGGTGGCCGAGGCGGCGGGCGCGGTGGTGCCGGTGGACGCCACGCTGCCGCTTGGTTCGCTGATGGCGATGTTCCGACGCGATCGGGCGGCGTTTACCGGCATGCCCTATCTGCGAGCATCGGACGCAGCGCGCGAATATTGGGCCTCGCGCGGCGCGGCACCGTCTGTATCGCCACAGGGTGGCGGCAAGCCGTTTCGTATCGGGGTTTGCTGGTCCTGCAATCCGTCGCTGCAGCAATTCAGCCTGGCGCGCCGGGCCCAGCATCGCACCATGCCCTTTGGCGACATGGCGCGGCTTGCGCAGGTGCCGGGCGTTTCCGCCACCGCGATCACCAACGTTTCGCTGCGCGATTTCGGCATCGACGACGCGGCGGCGGGCGGGATTGCGGATGTCTCCTCGGCCCTCACCTCGATCGATCGCACGGCGGCCCTGCTGGAGGAGATCGACCTGCTCGTCACGGTCGATACCGGGGTGGCGCACCTTGCCGGCGGGCTTGGCGTGCCGGTGTGGATACTGTTGCACGCGGCGGGCGATCCACGCTGGGGCGCTCCCGGCAGCGAGGCCAGTTACTGGTATCGATCCGCGACATTGTTCTGGCAGGCCGAGCCTGGGAACTGGTCCGAGGTGATCGACCGGGTCGAGGCGGCATTGCGCGAGACCATCGCTGCCCCACGCCGCCGGAGCGTCGCGTGACGCCGTCCTTCCCGGCTGCGCTCAGCGCCTATCACGCGGGCGATCACACCCGCGCGCATGACTTGCTGCGCGAAGCGGGTGAAGCGGTGCTGGGGGATCCCGTGGCACTGCAATTGCTGGGGATTCTGCAGGCCGATCTCGGCGATGCCGACGCCGTGTACGACCACGCCGCTTTATCGCTCGATCCGGGCAATGTGCAGGCGATCTTCAACCTTGGCGTCGCCGATCAGCGCAAAGGGGCGCTCTTCCATGCCCTGCTGCGGTACGAGCAGGCGCTGCGCCGCGATCCACACCATCTCGGCGCGCTCAACAATCTCAGCGATCTGTTGCGGCGCCAGGGGCGCAGCGAAGAGGCCTGGGAGTGTCTGCAACGCTATCTCCGGGCGGGCGGCGATGCCACCGGCCTGGAGATCAGGCTGGCCAAGGTAGCCGACGATTGCGGGTTGAGCCGGGAGGCGAGCGAGTGGTTCGCGCGCGCGGCGGCGCGAGACGATGATCGCGACGGCGTGCGGTGGGAATGGGCGATGCAGCAACTGCGCGACGAGGAATTCGCCGATGGCTGGCCCCATTACGAATTACGCCGCCAGCGCTTCGGCCACGAGGTGTTGGCGACCGTCCAATATCATTCGATGCCGGAATGGCGCGGCGATGCGCTGAACGGCCGTTCGCTGCTGATCCACAAGGAGCAGGGGCTGGGCGACACGATCATGTTCGCCTCCTGCCTGGCGGACTTACCCGGTGATAGGGGCCAGTTGCATCTGGCGGTGCCGCCCGTCCTGGTGCGGCTCTTCGCGTCAAGTTTTCCCGATGCCGCCGTCTGGCCGAGCCGCTCGACCGTCGACACCGATCAGGAGCAGCATCAGGCATGGCGGCCGCAGGCGGGCGTGATCGACGCGCATCTGCCGATCGGTAGCCTGCCATTGCATTTGCGTCGTGAGGGGTTTCCTGCGCCGCGCCCCTATCTGCGGCCACTTCCACAGGATGTGGCGGACTGGTCGGCGCGCCTTGCCAGGCTGATACCCGGGCCGAGGGGCCTGCGGGTGGGACTGGTGCTGGCGGCGCGGCGTGGTGCGGCCATCAATCCCTCCGTCGCCGACGGCTGGCCGCGGTCGCTGCCCCTTCACCTCGCCAGCGATCTGGCGGTGCCGGGTGTGCAATGGTTTGGCCTCCACGAACGGCAATATGACGATGCCTTCGCGCAGGTTCCCGGCCTGTCGATCGTGCCGTGCGGCGACTGGATCCACGACATGGGCGATACGGCGGCGCTGATCGCGAACCTCGATGTCGTGGTGACGGTCGATACGGCGGTTGCGCACGTCGCTGGGGCGATGGGGCGCAAGGTGATCCTGATGCTTCGTCGTCTGGGTGACTGGCGCTGGGGGCGCGAACGTCTCGACAGTTACTGGTATCCCGATGTCGAGATCGTCCGGCAGGTTCGGGAGGGCCGCTGGGAGCCGGTCGTCCAGCAGGTCGCGCGACGGCTGGCGACGCTCGTCGCGGCGCGGGACTAGCGCGATGGCGCGGGAACCGCTGGCCACGATCGATCCCGCTCCGACGGCCGGGGAGGGGACGGCATTGCAGCGGCTGGCCTCGTGGCTCTGCTCGACGGCGCTGCCGGCGTGGCGCGCCGATCGCGAACCGCTGCCGTTCGCCGAATGCCGCGATGCGCACGGGCGTCGGGCCGATCCCGGCGCGGTACGGCTGCGCGTGACGACGCGCCAGACGGCCGTCTACGCACAGGCGGCGATGCTGGGCATCATGCCCGCCGCGGATGCGCTGACGGGATGGCGCGCCTTGACGGCGGTGTTCTGGCGACCAGGTCACGGCTGGATCACGCGGGTCGACCATCGCGGCACGGCGGTCGACGACAGTTTCGGCCTCTATGATCAGGCGTTCGCCTTATATGCGTGCGCCCATATCGCCCCGCTTGATCCCAGCGGTCGCGCGCTCGATCTCGCCCGCGATACGCTGGAGTTGATCGACGATCGTTTGCGGCAGGGGACGGGGGCGGGCTGGATCAGCGTGGCGGGCGCCACGGAACGCGATCAGAACAGTCATCTGCATTTTCTCGAAGCGTTGCTGGCGCTGGACGTTGTCGAGCATGATGCGGCATGGGCAGGGCGGATCGCGGAACTTGTGGCGCTATCCGGCGATCGTCTGTTCGATCCGGCGATCGGCGCGATCGCGGAGCATTTCGATGCTGGCTGGCGTCCCTTGCCGCAAACCCATGTCGAGCCCGGCCATCAATATGAATGGCACTGGCTGTTGGCGACCGCGCAAGCGCGGGGCTATCACAGCGCCCTGCCGTCGGCGCAGCTCTTCAGGTTCGCTGACCGGCACGGCTGGTCGTATCCGATTGCCCTGATCCACGACCGCTGCGACGGAAGGGGGCGGGCGATCAGCGACACGCACCGGCTGTGGCCCCATTGCGAGGCGATCCGCGCTGCGGCGGTGCAGCCTCCCGCGCAGGGATTGATGCTGGCGGCCCGGGCGGCGGGCCGGTTGGTCGACACCTTCTGCGGCGTGCCGTTCCCGGGCGGGTGGCACGACAGGGTAGATGCCACCGGCCGCCCGATCGTTGATCGGGTGCCTGCGACCAGCCTTTACCATTTGTGGGAAGCGGTGGTGGCGGCATGTGGCGCGGGTTGGGTGACGATGCCGGCGGTGCGGCCATGCTGATCGATGGCAAGGGGTGCTGGATCGCACCCGTAGAAGGCGGCGACATCATGCCGGCTCGGCCAGCACTCTTCGTCGATCGGGACAATCTGTTGATCGAGGACCGGGGTTTCATCTGCCGTCCGGCGGATGTGGTCCTCAAGCCTGGAGCGGCGGATCTGCTGCTCGCGGCACGCCGACGCCGCTGGGGGCGGATCGTGGTGACGAACCAGTCGGGCATCGCGCGCGGCCTGTTCGACTGGGCGGCGTTCCATGCGGTCAACGCGCGGATGATCGAGCTGCTGGCGGATTGCGGGGCGGCCCTCGATGCGGTGGTCGCCTGCGCGTGGCATCCCGACGGCCTGCCGCCGCTCGCCGGGGACCATGTTTGGCGAAAGCCGCGACCGGGCATGCTGTTGACCGCGCAGATACGCTTCGGTGTCGATCTGACGGCTTCCTGGCTGGCGGGCGACCGCCGGTCGGATATCGACGCGGCCCGCGCGGCGGGCCTGGCCGGGGCGATGCTGATCCATGATCGCGCGCCGGCCATTCCGGTGGTGAGCGATCGGGGCGACGGCTTCACGATGCTGGAGGCGCGAGGCATTGCGGCGGCGCTCGCCTGCGGATCGCCGCTGATGGAGCAGGCGGCATGAGCGCCGCCATGCCGACCGGCATCACCCGCGCCCGGATCGAGGCGACGCTGGCTGACCTGCCCCAGCGTCACCTGCTGTGCGTGGGCGATGTGATGCTCGACGTCGAAGTGCCGTGTGGCAACGGGCGCCTGTCGCCCGAGGCGCCGGTGCTGGTGTTCGACGAGCAAGACCATCGTTGCCGCGCCGGCGGGGCTGCCAATGTGGCGGCCAATATCGCCGCTTTGGGCGCGGTCGTGCACCTGGCGGGGGTGATCGGCAACGACCCCGAGGGGGTGCAATTGCAATCCCTGCTCGATGCGACCGGCATCGATTCGCGGCTGGCGGTCGTGCCGGGCGCGCTTCACCCGACCACCCGCAAGACCCGTTTCGTCGCGGGCGGGCGGCAGTTGCTTCGCATCGATCGCGAGCGACGGGCCGACATGGACGACGGGATTGTCGAACGGCTGGTCGGGTCGGTCACGGATCGATTGACGCGGGTCGATGCGATCGTGGTGTCAGATTATCGCAAGGGGCTGATCACGCCGTTCGCGATGGCGCGGTTGCGGGCGATCGGTCAGCAGCATCGGGCGCCGATCGTGGTCGATCCGAAAGGGCGCGACTGGCGGATGTATGGCGCGGTCGAGCTGATCAAGCCCAATGCCGATGAACTGGCGCTGTTCACCGGGCGGCCCTGCGGCAGCGACGCCGAAGTCTCGGTTGCCCTGGCCGAGGCGCTGGCCCGCTGCGAGGCGGGGGCGATCCTCGTCACCCGCGCCGCGCGCGGAGCGGCATTCCTGTCGCGGGGCGGGGCGGGGGTGGTTCATGTTCCCGCGCACGCGGTCGACGTTGCCGATGTCTGCGGCGCGGGCGACACGAACATCGCCACGCTCGCCGCCTGTCTCGCCGGCGGATGCGATATCGTGGAGGCGATCGCGGCGGCGCAGCTGGCATCGTCGGTCGCGGTGCGGCGGCGCGGCAATGCGGTGGTCGGCGCCGATGATTTGCTGCGCGCGTGCGACGGGCTCGCCGATCGCAGCGAAGAAGCGCCCTTGTCGTTCCAGCAGGCGGCGCTCCTGGCCCAGCGCTGGCGCGCCGCGGGGCTGCGGGTCGGGTTTACCAACGGTTGTTTCGACCTGTTGCACGCCGGGCACATCCATGCGCTGCGGGGCGCGCGGGGGGCCTGCGACCGGCTGGTGGTGGGGCTTAACGGTGATGCGTCGGTGCGCCGGCTGAAAGGGCCGACCAGACCGGTCAACGGCGAAGCGGATCGTGCCGCCGTGCTGGCCGCGATGTCGGTCGTCGATGCGGTGGTGATCTTCGACGACGATCGCCCCGAAGCGCTGATCGAGGCCGTCCGGCCCGATGTTTTGATCAAGGGCGGGGATTATGATCCCGCGACGATGGCCGGCGCGGCGTTCGTCCGCAGCTATGGCGGGACGGTCATCGTGTCCGATCTGCTACCCGGGCGATCGACCAGCCGGATCGTCGCGCACATCGCGGGCCACTCACCGACCGGCGATGTCGATCACATCCGCTCCATCGGATCGGTCGCCGGTTCGTCCGGCACCGGTCACCGCCACGTCCGCCCCCCTTGGGCCGACGCCGAATGTTCCTATCCGGCAGGAGAATGAAATGATCAGGATGAAGATGCGCGATATGGTCGCGGGCGTCGCAGCGATGGCGATGACAGGCACCGCCGCACCAGTGGCGGCCCGGGTCGCGACGACGACAAGCGCCGCCCCCACCGCGCCGGCCACGCCCGCGCCTGTGAAGACGCCGGCGACGCAGCCGATCCCGCGGTTTCCGGTGCAGGGCATGTTGATCCAATATGCCCTTGCCGCCCTGAACCAGGCCAATCAGGCCGCGGACTATTCGGTCTTGTTGAAGAACGCATCGCGGTCGTTCCAGCGGGTCAATTCCGCCGCGCAACTGGCCGAGCAGTTCAGGGTATTCCGTGAAGCCCGTATCGACCTGTCATCGACGGTGCTGTTCGTTCCTCGTCTGACCGCGCCGCCGGTGATGTCGGCGAACATCCTGCATCTGAAGGGGTTCATCCCGTCCCAGCCGCAACGTGCGACGTTCGATCTCTATTTCGAGCTAGAAGATGGTCGCTTCCGCATCGCCGGTATTTCGGTCGGGGTCGTTCCTGCCGGTACGCCCGCACGGCCCGCCCCGCAGCAGAAGTGATCCGGCGCCGACCCGTGGCGTCGCACCGGCTTCGGCGGCGCGGCGGCAAGGGACGGGCGGTTTGTCTAGGGAGAGATCGTGGACGACAACGCAGCAGCCGGCGTGGCGCCGCTGATACAGCGTGCGCAATATGATCTGGCCACCGGGCGTGCGGCCGAGGCGGTTGTCAGGATTCGCCAGGCGATCGGACAACAGCCCCGGCATGCTCCCCCCTTGTTATCCCTGTACCGGCAGGCACTCTGGCAGGCGGTGGCGCAGGCGGTCGACCGTTGCGACTGGACGCATTACGATCTGGCCGCGCGCTGGGTGCACGAAGCGATCGAGGATGATCCTGCTTTCTGGATGACCGGGGAGACGTGTCTGACGCTGGACACGCTGACCCGCCATGACCTTCGCACGCTGCAGGAACGTTTCTGTGCGTGCTTTCCGAGGCCGGATGGATCGTTCGCCCACCGCCCGCCGCAGGAGCGGATCAGGATCGGGATCATCGGCTGCGATTTCCATGCGCAGGCGACTGCATATCTCTTCACCGGCGTCGCCGAGCGAATGGACCGGCGGCGTGTCGATCTGCTGGCCTTTGATTACGGTCAGGAGATTCCGGGGGAGTGGCGCACGCGCTGTGTCGCCGCTTATGACGAATTCATCTCGATCGCCGACATGGACGACCGCGCGGCGGCGGAACTGATCCACGCCCGTGGCATCGATGTGCTGATCCACATGCGGGACGTGGCGAAGGGCCGGCTGGGCATCTGTGCATGGCGGCCGGCGGCAATCCAGATCCAGTACCTCTACTTTCCCGGTACGTCGGGCGCGGCCTTCATGGATTATCTGGTCGCCGACGATGTCGTCGTCCCCCCGGAACTGGAGGACGGCTATGCCGAGCGTATCCTGCGCATGCGCGGTTGCTATCAACCAAACGATTCCGCGCGGGAGCGGCCGGCGCCGATCACCCGGAATGAATTCGGCGTGGCAGGCGACTGGGTGCTGCTCGCCAATTTCAATCAGTCGTACAAGATCACGCCGGCGATCTTCGCGTTATGGTGTCAGCTGCTGCGGCGGGACGACCGGCGACGCTTATGGCTGCTCGATGGCGGAGCGGAGAATTGCGCCCGTCTGCAACAGGAAGCTGCGTTACATGGCATCGATCCGACGCGGCTGATCTTCGCGCCGCGTAGCAGTATCGCGGTTCATCTCGCTCGACTGGCCTGTTCCGACCTGGTGGTCGATACCTATCCTTATGGCGGCCACACCTTGACCAGCGACAGCCTGTGGGCCGGAACCCCGGTGATCAGCCTGAGGGGCGAGACCTTCGCGTCGCGGGTGGCGGCGAGCCTGTTGACGGTCAGCGGACTGCACGATTTCATCGTCGATGATCCGCGTGAATATCTATCGGTCGCCGATACGATGTTGAACGATCGAGACCGGCTGCAGCGATGGCGACGCCATCTCGACGAGACGCGCGCCGCCAACAGCCTGTTCGATCCCGACGATTATGCGGAACGTTTCCTCGACATCATCGAACAGGCGGTGCGAACCCGTTGGCCCGAATGCGGCACCTGACCACGCTTCGATGGCGCCTCCGTGATGTCAGAACGACACGGCGAGGGTCGGTCCGCCGAAGATCTCGTGGGTCGACCGTCCCACCGTTGTGCCGATGGATGGCAGGATCGAGAAGCGGGCGGTCGGCGCGATCGACGCAGAGAGACCGAGCGTGCCCCATTGGGTAGCGTTGGCGTCCTGCTGCCCCGTCTGGACGGTGCTCGACCCGAACAAGCGCCGGCCGAGCCGGCTCGCGGCGCCGTCCGTCACGGCGGTGAATGCCGCGCTGCCGGTCAGGCTGAAGGAATCCGAGAACTGGCGCGTGACGCTGAGCGCCGGCGTGATCGACACACCCTCGCTCGTCGTGTCGATTCCCACTGGCGTGGTTCGGTCACGCAAGGTCAGCCCACCGCTCGTTCGTGTCCGGTCGTAGCTGACCGACAGCATGGGCGTGGCTGTCAAAGCCCCTTGGCCGAAGGAATGGCTGAACGAGCCACCGATGCTGGTGGACACGACGTCGCCGGACACTTCCGCGGCGGCGTCCGTGCCAGCCCCGACCTGCGTATCGCCTATCGTCGCGCTGCCGTTAAGCCCCTGTCGCGAATAGGCGAAATTCACGCCCATGAACGACCGGCCCAGCGCGATGCCGGCATTCACGCCAGCGTCGAGCGTCGATGTGCGGACCCGGTCGACCACGCTGGGCAGTCGTACTCCCGTCCCGGTCGCGCCGATCGTCGCCCCGATGCTGACGGTGCCATGTTGCCATTGCAGCCCTAAAGATCCGCTCCGGATCGTGTTCGCATCGCTCTTTTGCTCATGCGACGCCTGGCCACTCAGCGAACCGTCAGCTTGTCCACAGGAGCATCCTGCGCCCGGGCAGTGCTGCTGAAGAGCAGCATGGTGACAGAAGAGGCGATAAAGAAAATGGTTTTTTGGAGAGGCGATGGCATGTCTTCTTCCCTGTTTTTATTTGCCGGTGATAATTTATGATGCCAGTCGCGATGATCCGGCGGCGAACAGATCGCATCGCTTCGTAATGGAGCCGTGGTGGTCGGGTAAAAAACGGTGACGAAGTGTAATTTCCACTTCTTGTTGATTTCACCCACAACGGCCCCGCGCGATCGTCGCCGTCTTTGGACAGCACGGACCAGTAGGACTGACCTTCAGCCGTGCGATGAGAAAGCGACCGGGATGTTTGGCTTATCCGAGCCGATCCGGCGGCGTTCCCGGCGGAGCGAGCGCGATGCGGATGCGGTCGCGCACCGTTCCGGCGCGTCGCATCAGCGCGAACAGGTCCGCCCATTCACGCCAGACCACCCGCAGCGGATTGGCCTCGGGCGCCCGGTCCTTCAGGCCGAAGACGACCGGCTCGTCGGCGCGTTCCTGCCGGAACGTCCCGAACAGGCGGTCGAAGACGATCAGGACGCCGCCGTAGTTGCAATCGAGATAGACGTCATTGCGGCCGTGATGCGCGCGGTGGTGCGACGGGGAATTGAGCAGCCATTCGAGCGGCCCCAGCGATATCCGCGCCTCGGTATGCAGGAAGAACTGATAGCGCAGGTTGAAGGCCAGCAGCGCCACGACCATCCGGGGATCGAAGCCCAGCAGGATCAGCGTGACGTAGAATGCCCAGCCGGCCGAGAACAGGCTGGTCCAGCCCAGCCGTAGCGACGACAGCAGGGTCATCTGCTCCGCGGAGTGATGGACGGCATGCGTCGCCCACATCCAGCGGATACGGTGGCTGGCGCGGTGGAACCAGTAATAAGCGAACTCGACCGCGACGAACCCCGCGAGCCACACCCGCCAGTCCGACAGCGGAAGATGCACCGGCGCGGCATGCCACGCGATACCGTAGAGCGCGCCGATCACCACGCCATTGAGCAGCGCGGCGGGGACGTTGCCGGCGACAAGCCCCAGCGTGGTGAGCGCGGTGCGGCGATCGTAGCCATGGCCGTGGCGGACGCGCCAGACGCTTTCGACGAGGACCAGCGCCACCACGATCACGAGCCAGAGGGGCGATTTCGTGGCCAGCATTTCCATGGCTTCAGCTCCGCATCTCGGCGAACGCTGCCCGCAGCGCCGCCATTTCATTGCGATCCACGACGCCGTCGTGGTTGCCGTCGGCCCGGTCGAAAGCCGGCATGGGTGCGGCCGAAAGCTCCGCGCGGGTCACCACGCCGTCGCGATTGGCATCGGCGGTCGTGATGACCTGCCGGAGCGCGAAGCTGGCGCGCGATCGGAACCGCGCGATGCGGTCGGCATCCACCTGGCTCAGCACGCCGTCGCGGTTCCGGTCCATCCGGGAAAAGTTGGCCATCCGGGCGGCGCCGAATTCGGCTCTGGTGATCCGGCCATCGCGGTTCGCATCGGCAGCCGACATATCCTGTGCCGCGGCGGGGGTAGCGGCGACGAGGCTCGCCGCGATCGCGGAGAGCGTAAGAGTGCGCATGATCATTTCCTCGATGAAAAAGATCCGGCCGCCTGGGGAGGGGCGGCGGCCGGATCACCGTATCGGGAGGGGGGTCAGTACTGCGGCGGGGTGGTGCTCACAGTGCCCGATACGGTACGCGACTGGCCGTTGGGGCCGGTCAACGTCGTGGAAGCGCTACCCGAACCATCGCCGTTCGCGGTGGCGGTGGTGGTGCGGCCGAACGTCGCGCCGCTGTTCGTGGTGTGCGTGGTTCCGCCCGTGTAGCTGCCATTGGACCAGCTGCCGCCGCGCGTGGTGGTCGCTCCGCGGCCAGAATTCGTCTGGATGCCCCGCGTCACGCTGCTGCTGCCGGGCTGGCGGTTCACACTGCGCGAAACAGTGCCGCCGTGGCCGGCCGAGCCCTGTACGCTCACGCTGCCGCCGCGGCGCTGCTGTGCATCGGCGGGAATTGTCGCGAGGGTCGCTGCGATCGTCGCGCTGGCGATGGCGGCGGTGAGAAACTTGTTCATCGTTCGTGTCCCTGATTGCTACCGGACGGGGTGTGTCCGATGGCTGCAATCTGGCGGGGCAGGGTAATCGGCGTGCGATCGGGCGATGAACGAAGGTGAAGAAATGTAACCGGACGCGCTCGGCACTTTTCCCGGTCACGGCAACGCGGCAGGAGATATTCATGGAAAGCCAGACCGTCATCGCCGTGGTGGAGGACGATCCCGAAATCGGTCCTCTTGTCGCGGCGCTGCTGCGACGCGAGGGGTTCGAGGCGGAATTGTGCCCCACCGGCGATGCGTTCGATCGCCTGCGCGCGCGGCGGCGGGTCGATCTCGCGATCCTCGATGTCATGCTGCCCGGCGAGGATGGATTGTCGATCTGCCGCCGTCTTCAGGCGGAGGGGGAGGTGCCGGTTCTGATGGTCACCGCGCGCGGCGACGATGTCGACCGGATCGTCGGGCTGGAGATCGGCGCGGACGACTATCTGCCCAAGCCGTTCAATCCCCGCGAACTGGTGGCACGAACGCGCGCCATCCTGCGTCGGACGCGCGATCGACACCGTGTGGCGCCCGTCCCGGCGCCCGAGCGCTGGCGCTTCGCCGGATTCGTGGTCGATCTCGAAACCAGGTCGCTGCACGATCCGGATCACCTCGATATCGAGGTGACGGGTGGCGAGTTCGACCTGCTCATCGCCTTCGTGCGGCATCCGCGGCGGGTGCTGTCACGCGATCAATTGCTCGATTGGACGCGAGGGCGCGACGCACAACCCTTTGACCGGGCGATCGACGTGCAGGTGGGCAAGCTTCGCCGCAAACTGGCGCAGCATCCAGCGGGTGAGACACTTATCAAAACGATCCGCGGGGGTGGCTATTGCCTCGCCGCCGGGGTCGAGCGGGCCTGACGGGATGCAGCGCGGAACCCTGTCGTTCCGGATCACGCTGGTGCTGGTCGCGGGGTTCGTCCTTCTCCAACTGAGCGTCTTCGCGCTGGCAAGTCTTTCCACCACCACGCGCGGGACGAACAATGTGGGCCTGCCGACGATCCGCCAGACCCGGGCGATGGTGGCGCTGATCGAAGCCCTTCCACCACAGCGGCGCGTCGGGCTGGCGAGCGCGCTGGACGGGGCGCTCTTTCACGTCCTGGTGACCGAGGGCCCGCTACCGCCGACCGTCGAGAGCCTTCAGGGCATGGATATCGGCAAGACCTATAGCAGCGGGCTGCCGGGCCGTGAGCTGTCTGTGACGGGACAGGTGGCACGCTTTCCGCTCGTCGCGCGGGTCATTCCCTGGGCCGCCTGGTGGCGCGGCAATGCGCTTGCTCTCCACGTTCGACTGTCGGGTGATCACGCCAACCTCCTGACCATTGCCAGCCAGCCTTCGGAGGAGGTGCGCATCGCCTTGCGTCAGCGCGCCGGCCTGCTCGGCCTTGGCGGGACCATCGCGCTTGCGGCGCTGACGCTGGCGGTTCGCGCGACCACCCGGCCGCTCTCGCGACTGGCGCGGGATATCCGCCGCTTTCGTGGCCAGCCGGAGACGCCCGACCTTACCGTGACCGGATCGCACGAACTGCGTGATCTTGCCGAAGCCTATAACGAGATGAAGGCGCGCATCGCCGATCTGCTGGCCGAGCAGACGCGCATCCTCGCCGCCATCGCGCACGACATGCGCACCTACATCACGCGCTTCCGGCTCCGTGCGGAGTTCATCGTCGATGACGGCCAGCGCGAACGTGCAGGGCAGGATCTGGACGAGATGGCGGCGCTGCTCGACGATACGCTTTCGCTGGCGCGTTCCGGGAGCGATGCGCATCACACGCGCCGGCCGGTCGACCTGGTGCGAGAGTTGACCCGGCTCGTCGACATCTATCGCGAACTGGGAGAGCCGGTGACGCTCACCACGGCCACCCCGGCCGCGTCGACACTCGCCGAACCGATGGCGATCCGCCGCATCGTATCGAACCTCATCGACAACGGGCTTCGCTATGCCAGTAACGTGCAGGTCGCGCTGGCGACCGAGGGCGACCAATGGCGCGTGACCGTCGAGGATGACGGCCCTGGCGTTCCCGCCGAAAAGCTCGGCATGCTCGGCAAGCCGTTCGGCAGGATCGATCCGTCACGCGATCGCGCACGCGGCGGCGCCGGCCTTGGCCTTGCGATCGTCCAGGCGCTGGCGGCGGCGCAAGGCGGCAAGGTGCGCTTTAAGAACCGGCCGCAGGGAGGGCTGTCGGCGGCCGTCTATCTCGGACAGCATTAAGCGAACGGGCCTGCCGCTGATCCTCCTGTCCACCGTTGCTGCGACGCCATTGCCGGCGCAGGTGCTGCCCCCCGAGCCGGGCTGATCGGGTGGGCGCCGGAAGGGGAGGGCTACCATCCGCCGCGGTATAATATTGCGAGTCAATATCAAAACATGTAGCGAGGGGCATGGCGACGCTGCCCCTCAACAGTCTGGAAGACATATACCGGTCGCATGGCAAGTGGCTGTCCGATTGGCTGGCCGTTCGCGCCAAATGCGGTGCGCTGGCGGCCGATCTGGCGCAGGAGACTTTCTGCAGGATTGCGGCGAGGCCTGACATTCAGCTGCACTCCCATCCCCGGCGATACCTGGCCACTGTCGCGCGCCGGCTGCTGATCGATCACAGCCGGCAACGCGGTTCGGAGCGCTGCTTTCTCGAAGCCTATGCTCTGCTGCGCGACGGGGTGGCGCAGCCGTCACCCGAGCGGATCGCGGTCGCGATCCAGGAACTCGAAGCGGTCGCTGCCCTGCTCCGAAACCTCCCCGAACGCGTGCGGCGGGCGTTCCTGATGAGCCGGGTGGACGGCATGGCCTATGCCGACATCGCCGGCGAGCTGGGCGTATCGCGAAGCATGGTGAAACAGTACGTCGCCCGTGCCTTCGCGCACTGCTACGAAGTGGCGCATGGCGTCCCCGACTGACGATCACGAACCTTCCCGGGCCATTGTCGCCCAGGCCGCCATGTGGATGGCGCGGCTTGCCGACGAGAATTGCCCCCAGATCGACCGGGACGCGTTCGACGCCTGGATGGCATCCGCACCGTCCCATCGTATCGCCGCGGAACGGATGGGCGCCATCGCCGGCCGCGTCGAGACGCGAGATCCGGCCCAACGCGTCGCCCTTGCCCGGATGCTGGAACGGCCTGGCGCCGCACGTCCGCTCATCACGTTGCTTGTTGCCGGCGGTGCGACGGCGCTGGGATGGTGGGGCGTGCACGATCCGGGCGTGCGCGCGAGGATCGCGGACGAGCGTACTGCGTCCGGTGTCCAACGCCGGGTGGAGCTCGCCTCCGGCGACAGCGTGATGCTTGATGGCGGTACCGCCGTTGATGTCGACGCCTCGACGCGGCAGGTCCGGCTGTGGCGCGGGGCGGTGATGGCGCAGGTCGCGCATGGCCGCACCGAACCCTTCTTGATCCGGACGCCGCAGGGCAGCGCGCGGGCGATGGGAACACGGTACAGCGTTCGTATCGTCGGCCATCACACGATCGTCACGGTGATCGCCAGCCGGGTCGAGGCCTGCGCGGCGCTGGGTGACCGGCGCTGCATCCGGCTCGACCCCGGCCAGTCGGCACGGCTGGACGCCCAAGGTGCGACACCGCTCCCGGCCGTGGACACACTCGCGGCGGATGCCTGGTCGCATGGCATGCTCTATGCCGACGATCGCGCGCTGGCCTCGGTCGTGGAGGAGCTGAACCGCTATCGCGCAGCGCCGATCGTCCTCGATCCGACGGTGCGAACTCTGCGCCTCTCCGGCTCCATCCCGCTGACCGATGCGGATCGGGCGCTCGCTAGTATCGCGGCGGCGCTACCGGTCACGATTGAGCATCGCCCGGACGGGGTATTGCTGCGTCTGCGCAAAAAAGACTGACGAAGGACTGTCCCTCACGATCGCTGATCCGTCCGTAGGAGAAAGCGACCTGAAGGGAGTTTGATCCGATGACCGTTTCCCACTGGTTCGGCGCGTTGCTGGGCAGCAGCGCCGTGCTGATCGCCGCGCCGGCGGCCGCGCAGCACGGCCCGGCCGTCCCCAGCCTCGATCTGCCGGCCGAGCCGCTGGCCCGCGCGCTGGCGCGCTTCACTCAGGCGACCGGGGTCATCGTCGTGGCCGATGGCACGCTCGTCCGTGGACGGACCAGCACGGCGGTCAGCGGCCCGATCGCTCCGGACGGGGCGTTGCGCCGGCTGCTGGCGGGCACTTCCCTGCGAGCGGAGCCAGATGGTCGGGGCGGCTACGTCCTCGTCAAGCCAACGGCATCGCCCCGCCGTCGCCCGGCACCGCGGCCCATGCGCGTCAGGGAAACCCATGAGGACCAGCCCGAACGGTCGAATGGCAGCGATATCGTCGTGACGGGTCTGCATCCGGTGGTGGAGAGCCGTGTCGGCACCAAGACCTCGACCCCGCTGATCGAGACGTCGCAATCCATCTCGATCATCTCCGCCGGCCAGATCGACGCGCAAGGCGCGCAGAGCGTGGGGGAGGCGCTGCGCTACATGGCGGGCGTCAATCCAGAAGAATATGGCGGCACCGACCAGCGGATCGATACCTATTTGATCCGCGGCTTCGCGAATACCATGCCCTTCGTCGACGGGCTCCCCACCAATGGCCGCTATACCTTGCTGTCGACCAAGGTGGACCCCTACGGCCTTGATGGCATCGAGATCCTGCGTGGGCCGTCGTCGGTGCTGTACGGGCAGAACGTGCCCGGTGGCCTCGTCAATCTCGTCAGCAAGCGGCCGCTCGATGTCGCTGCGGGTGAGCTGGCGGTCCAGACCGGCAGCTACGGTCGGATCGAGGGGCGTGCCGACCTGACCGGCCCGGTCGATGAGGCGGGCACCTTGCTCTATCGCGTGACCGGGCTGGCGCTGAACACCGGCACCCAGGTCGACCATGTCCGGAACCGCCGCTACTTCATCGCGCCCGCGCTGACCTGGCGTCCGGACGATGCCACCAGCGTCACCTTCCTGTCCCACCTCCAGCGGCAGGAGGACGGCTTCGCACTCCAGAACCTGCCCGCCGCCGGCACGCTCTACGCCGCGCCGTTCGGGTTCATCCCCCGCAGCCTGTTCACCGGCGAGCCGGACCTCAATCGTGTCAACCGCACGCAGTGGGATGTGGGATATCAGGCCGAGCATCGCTTCGGCGAGCGCTGGTCGGTCCGCCAGAACCTGCGCTACGCGCATGTCGCCACCGACATCGGTTACGTCGCAGGCTATGGGGAGGGCGGTGCCCAAGGCCAGATCATGGGTCGCTTCTCACTGGCGGCGCGCGCGCATCAGAACAATTTCGCGCTCGACAATCAGGTGGAGGGACACCTCGAGACTGGCGCGATCCAGCATATTGTGCTGGTCGGCGTCAACTATTCGCAGTCGCATGATGTCTGGGACGAGCAAGACGGCAGCGCCTCGCCGCTCGATATCACCCATCCGGTCTATGGCCAGCCCTACACGCTGCCGCCGGTCGACTTCGCGACGGTGGATACGCTGCGCCAGATCGGCGTCTATGCGCAGGACCAGATGAAGCTAGGCCGGCTGGTGGTGACCGGCGGCATCCGTCACGACTGGGCCTATACACGCTCGAACGAGCAGGACATCTACGTCAGCCAGGATACCCGCCAGCACGACCGGGCGTTCACGGGCCGCGGCGGCGCGGTCTATCTCTTCGACAACGGCCTCGCGCCCTATGTCAGCTATTCGACGTCGTTCCAGCCAACCCCTGGCCTCACCTTTACGGGCACGCCGTTCAGGCCCACCACCGCGAAGCAGTGGGAGGGTGGCATCAAATATCAGCCCAAGAGCGCGCGCAGCTTCGTTACCCTGTCGGCGTTCGAAATCCGCGAGCGCAACGTGCTGACCGCCGATCCCCTGCACAACTTCCAGCAGGTGCAGACGGGCGGTATCCGGGTGCGCGGCGTCGAGGCGTCGGGCAATCTCGATTTCGGTCACGGCTTCAGCTCGACGGTGGCCTACAGCTACCTCGATCCGACGATCACGCGGAGCAACGACGGCTATGTGGGCAATCTGCCCAAAGACGTGTCGCGCAACAGCGGCAGCCTGTGGCTCGACAAGCTGCTGCCGGTCACCGCGTCGAGCCGGCTGACACTGGGCGGCGGTGTCCGCTACATGGGGCCGCGCTACGGCGACAATGCCAATATGCTGCGGCTACCGGGTAACACGCAGTTCGACGCGCTGGCGCGTTATGATCTCGATGGCTGGCAGATAACGCTGAACGCGCGCAACGTGGCCGACAAGCGTATCGTCGCGACCTGCGACAGCGCCGCCCGCTGTTTCTACGGTGAGCGCCGCTCGATCATCGCGACGCTTGGCCACCGCTGGTGAGATCGGCGGCCTTGCGGCGCTGGGCCTGGGTTCATCGCTGGTCGTCGATCGTCTCCACCCTGTTCCTGCTGGTGCTGTGCATCAGCGGGCTGCCCCTGCTGTTTGGCGACGAGTTGCACGGCTGGCTCGACCCGCCGGTGGCCTATGCCAAGGCGGCGCCAGGCAGCTCGCGCGCAAGTCTCGACACGCTGGTGCGCGCGACGCGACTGAGGCGGCCTGGCGAGATCATCGTCACCGTGTTCGTTGATCCGGCAGAGCCGCAAGTGAAGGTGTTCACCGCGGTTTCTCCCGCGGCTGCGGATGCGGGGGAACTGCACTGGCTGCGGTTCGACGCATATAGCGCGCGGCTGCTCGGCGATTCCGAGGCGCGTGGCATCGCCTCAACCGCGTTCGACCGTTTCATCTATGCCCTCCATGCCCAGCTCCTTCTTGGCGGCGCCGGCGTCGTGCTGGTCGGCATCATAGGCATCCTGTTCGTCGTCGCGCTCGTCTCGGGCGCGGTTCTCTACGCGCCGTTCATGCGGAACCTGCCTTTCGGCACCGTGCGTCGCGACCGATCCGCTCGGACCCGGCGCCTCGACACGCACAATCTGTTCGGGATCGTGACACTGGCCTGGACGGTCGTGGTCGGCTTCACCGGTGGACTCAACGAACTGGCAGGGCCGCTGTTCGCGCATTGGCAGCAGGCGGTCGTGGCGCCGGCGGTGACCCGGTGGCATGGTGCGGCGGGGCCGGAGCCTGGGGCGAAGCTCGATACCGTCCTTACCGCCGCTCGTCATGCGGTGCCGAACGAGCTGGTGACCGGGATCGACTTTCCCGGCGCGACGCTCGGCAGCCCGCGTCATTTTATGGTATGGGCGCATGGCAACACTCCGCTCACCTCGCGCCTCGTCACGCCGATCCTGGTGGACGCAGCGACGGCGCGGGTCGTGGCAGTGCTACCGATGCCCTGGTATCTGCGCACGATCGAAGTCAGCCGCCCCTTCCACTTCGGCGATTATGGCGGGTTGCCGCTCAAGCTTCTCTGGGTGGTGTTCGATCTCGCAACGATCGTGGTGCTGGTTACCGGCATCCAGCTGCTCGTCAGGCCAGCGACGGTCTCGCGATGACGACGGTTCGATCTCGCCTCTGGACCGTCCCGTGCCTCCTCGCCGCCGCAACGCTCGCCGGCCTCGCCCTGGCGATGATCAGCGGTGCAACATGGGTGAGGGCGATCGCGTGGATGTTGCTATTGGCACCACTCGTCACCTTGGCGCTGAAGCTCCGGCGTGCGTGACTTGCGCTTGCGCTGAAAAAGACCCCACCTGCGCTCGCACCTTCATGGGGCGGGACGAGCGTTCACGAGCCGGAAAATACCGCAGATTTGCACGACTTCCAGAGCTCTAGGGGGGCGTGAGATGGAGCGGTGAAGGAAACGCACCACAGGCGTGCGTGGTTAAGCGCAAAGGGATAGCGGGGG
>NZ_JBELIE010000131.1:0-9064 GCF_042091075.1 Sphingomonas sp.
GTCGAGATTGTCGACCAGGCGCTGGCTGGCGACCCGATGCGCCGAGCCATGCGCGTCATAGGGGGTGCGCGACAGCAGGATGGGCGCCTTGGCCGTGCCCTTCTTCATCATGATGATGGTGTACAGCTTGGTGCCGTCGCGCATCGGGATCATCGCCTCGCGCCTGATGAAGTCGGCCGAGGGCAGCATCTGCTCGTAATGCGGCACCACGTCCGGGGTCATCGGCGTGACGCGCCCGGATGCGGCCTGCTGCGCCGAGCCGGTGGCCGTCGCGAGAAGTGCGGCGAGCGGGAGAGCGATGTGGGTCAGGTGACGCTTCATGGATTCCTCGAATGGTGGCGCGGGGCTCAGGCGGTCTTGCGGTTATTGCTGCGGTCGCGATCGGGCAGCGCATGGTCGGGGTCGATCTCGGCGCTGCGAACCTCGCCGGGCGGCACCGCGACCGCGACGGACCCTTGCCGGATCCACGTCTCCGCCGGCAGTGCCACATCCCTGGTACGCCCATCGGCATAAGTGATGCGCAGCGTCGCCGGCATCACCAGCTTGTCGCGCGCTTCCACCCGCACCAGCGGCTCGCCACCCTTGCCGCGCTCGATCCCGGCCACCGCCAGATCCATCTGCCAGTTTTCGGCGTACCAGCCACGCCACCACCAGGAGAGATCCTCACCGGCCTCGCTTTCCATCGCACGAAAGAAATCGGCCGGCTTGGGGTGTTTGAACGCCCAGGCGGCAACGAAGCGCCGGAATGCGTGGTCGAAGCGCGTCGGCCCCAATATCTGTTCGCGCAGCAGCTTCAGCCCCAGCGCCGATTTGAAATAGGTGACCGGGTGTCGATACCGCTCGATCACCGTGTCCGAGCGTGACAGGATCGGCGGCGCCTGGCTGTCGGCCAGCACCGGCAGGATCTCATCCACCGGATTGCCGCCGCCGGGCGCGAACTCGCTGTCGCGCTTGGGCGCATATTCGCCTTTGTTGAACTCGTCCGATTCATAGGTGTCGATGAAGGTGTTGAAGCCTTCGTCCATCCAGGCATGACGGCGCTCGTCGAAGCCGACGATCATCGGGAACCAGCTATGCCCGATCTCGTGCGCGGTGATCCAGAACAGCTGCTTCCCCGCGTCGTCGATACCGTCGAACACGATGCCGGGATATTCCATTCCCGCCGCCGGCCCCGCGACGTTGATCGCGTTGGGCCAGGGATAGGGATACCATTTGGCCGAGAACCGCTCCACCGCGTCCTTCAGATATTCCGTGGACCGCCCCCACCGCTCCCGCCCCTGGCTCTCGGGTGGATAGAAGGACTGGGCCAGCGCCGTGCGGCCGTCCGGCAAATTGATGCGTGCCGCATCCCAGGCGAAGGCGGCCGACGCGCTCCACGCCACGTCGCGCGTGTTCTCCATGCGAAAATGCCAAGTCAGCGCGCGCGCCGAGTGTGGCCGCGTGGCGGGATCGTTGACCGCGCCTGGTGCACGAATAGTGACGGTCGTATCGCTCGTCCTTGCCCGAGCGAGCGCCGCCTGCTGCGCGGGTATCAGCACCTCGCCCGGATTCATCAGCTCGCCCGACCCCGCCACCAGCATGTCGGACGGCACGGTCAGCCAGTAATCGAAATTGCCGTATTCCAGGTAGAACTCCTGGGCGAGATACGGGAGCGTGTCCCACCCGCGCAGGTCGTCATAAACCGCCATGTGCGGATACCATTGCGCAACGGAAAAAATGTCCCCCGACTTGCCCGTCAACCATCCGGTACGCCCGCCGAACGCCTCGGCGGGCACGACATAATGATAGCGGATACGGATCGTTGCCTTGCCGCCGGCCGGCAGCGGCTGCGGGAGGCGCAGTTGCGCGCGCGCATCCGTGACGAGCGGAGCGAGTTCGACCTGGCGTCCCCCCGCCTCGACCGAGACCCCGTCCAGCATCATGCCCTCGGTGGAGCCCCTTGGCACGCCGCCCGCTGCGATCCCGCCGCGTGACGCCACCCGGTACAGGTTCTGGTCTAGCTGCAGCCACAGCACATCCAGCGTGTCGGGGCTGTTGTTGGCATAGCGTATCTCAACGGAACCGGTGATCGTCTTGGCCGCCGGATCGAGCGTGGCACGGATCGCGTAATCCGCATGGTTCTGCCAATAATCCGGACCGGGCAGCCCGTTGCCGCCGCGATAGCGGTTGACCGCCTGCTCCATATCGAACGGCGCGAAGGTCTCGCGGGGGTTATATGAAGGCTCGCTCGCCGCCGTTGCGGCAACAAGCGTCAGCAAAGCCATGGTGATCCGTGCTATCATGCAATCTCTTTCGGCCGCGTTCGCGGGATCGCGATAGCCTTGATATGAAATCACATTGATCCGGCCTTGCCGTCAATGACAAGATGCGGTCGGCACCAAACACAGCGACCCGCGCCCTGCTGATCCGGCCGCCGCATGTATCGAAACTGTCACCTCCCGCGCCTAGCAGGCGTTGCCATGACAGTGTCCCGAGAACGGGTGATACATTTCCGCGCGGATGGCGGATATTCGTCGCCGGGCAGCATGGGCCGTTATGCGATGGATGGCGGCCGGCTGTTCCTTTGAAACAGGGTCGACATCGATGCGGATGCCGGCGAAGACCGCTCGCACATCGCCGAACGGGCAACGCATATCATTCAGCGCCTGAGCGACGGAGAGATGCTACGCGACGGAACGGCGCTGTTCCGCTGCGACAAGGCCGCCAACAACCGGGGACAAGACCAATGATGCCTCGCCTGCTCGCCTGCTCGGCACTGATCGCGTCACCGGCTCTCGCAGCGCCCCGCCCGGCCGTCGACCTCGTCGATCCCTTCATGGGCACGACGGGCGATCGCGGACAGCTCTCCCCGGCCGCGGCCGCGCCGTTCGGCATGGTCCAGCTCGGACCCGATACCGACCCCGCCAACCATATCGGCTATGATCGCGCCGCGCCGCTGCTGCGGGGCTTTTCGCAGACGCGGGCGCAGGGCGTCGGGTGCCGGGGCGGCGGCGGCGATCTGCTGACCAGCGTCCGCTATGCCGGCGACCAGGGCCCCTCCCCCATCGATCATGGCAGCGAACGCGCCGGCGCGGGCTGGTATCATGTGCGCTACGGCCGCACGCCGATCATCGCCGATCTGGCCGCCGGACAATCAGTATCGATCAGCCGCTTCACGGCGTCGCGCGCCGGAACCGTATCGGTCGGCATCGACCCGCGCCACAGCTATGCCGGGCATGTCGACCACGAATGGCTTTCCCGCGACCCTGCCGCCCTGAGCCTGCGCCTCGCCAACGCCACGGTATGCGGCAAGGGCGTCTATCGCCTCGCCATCGCCGCCCGGCTGACGGTGCGGGGCCGGCCGGTGCAGCAGAGCGGCACGCTTGATCCGGACGGCGTCCTCCGCTTCCAGCTCCCGGTTCGGGCGGGTGACCGCATCGAGTTCCACGTCGCGCTGTCCACCGTCGATCCCGCCTCCGCACGGGCGACGCTGACTGGCGAGCTGGGCGCGCAAAGCCTAGAACAACTGCAGCGGCGGACGCGGCAGGATTGGGAGCGCGCTCTATCGCGGATCGAGTTCGATGCCCCGGCCGAGCGCCACGCCTTGTTCTACACCTGTCTGTTTCGCGCCCTGCAATGGCCGGCACGGATCGACGACGCCCGCGGCGCCTATCGCGGAACGGATGGCAAGGTGCGGAAGGCGCCGGCGGGCCACCATCGCTATTCAGGCTGGTCGCTGTGGGACAATTACCGCACCCAGATGCCGCTCGTCGCGCTGGTGGCGCCCGAGGTAGGCAGCGACATCGCGGACTCGCTGGTCGATCTGTTCGTGGCCGGGAAGGCGCAATGGGCCGGCCCGACGGAGCCCTTCCTGAGCGTACGCACCGAGCATGCCGGCATCGCCTTGCTCGATCTGTATCGCAAGGGCCTTGGCCACACCGACCCTGCCTCGGCCTTGCCGGCCATGGCGCAGGAGACGCTGCACCTGCCGCATGCCACGCCCGATGAGCGGCTGGAACTCGCCTATGACCAATGGGCCGTCGCCGAACTGGCATCCGACCGAGGGCATCAGGAGCTTGCGCACACCTTCGCCGCCCGTGCGCTGGACTATCGCCCCCTGTGGCGTTCAACCTTTCGCGATCTCGGTGCCGACGCCGATACCGTCAAGGCGCGCGGCCTTTATCAGGGAACGCTGTGGCAATATCGCTGGGCGCCGGTGTTCGATCTCGACTGGTTACGGAACGAAGCACTCGGCCGTCCCCGCTTCGCCGCCGAGCTCGAACAGTTCTTCGACCGTGATCTGTTCAACATGACCAACGAGCCGGACATTCACGTGCCCTTCCTGTTCGCGCTGGCGGGTGATCCCGCTCGAACCGACCGGCTCGTTGCCCGCCTGCGCGACGAACCGGTGGATCACTGGTATGAAAATCAGGCCAAATATGACCGGCCTGTCCACCAACCCAGCTTCTCTCGCATCGGCTTCGCCGAGGGAATGGACGATGACGGCGGTGCGATGTCGGCCTGGTATGTCTGGGCCTCGCTCGGCCTCTATCCGCTCGTCCCCGGCGAACCCTTCTATCTGCTCAGCAAACCGGCACCGGCGGCCATTCGTCTGCACCTGGCGAACCGTCGCACCATGATCATCGGACAGGCAGCATCGCCCGATCCGGCCCGCGCACCAATCCTCAATGGAGTGGCGCGACCCATGCGGATCCTGCGCCATGAGGATTTGCTCAAAGGCGGCGCGATCGGGTGGTAATATGGCGGCGCGTGCGGCCATCGCGCTTACCGGGCTGACAATATCGTAGCGGACGACAATCGGGCGTTCGAGAAGAGCCCGAACATACCCACATCGCTGTCTGGTCGAGCCGCGCCCTGTGCGGGTAAGGCGGATGGGGCTACATCCCAAAGCGACGCTGCCGCTGCAAAAATTGACCCAGAGGCGTTTGCGCGCCGGTAGGCTAGAGACACGCTGTAAATGGAAATCACAGGGGTCGGACAATGAATCGTCGTGACATGATGCTGGCGATCGGTGCGAGCGTGCTCCTGGCTGGTCGAGGCAATGCGGGCGCCATCGGGCGCGGTCCGACCGCCCGCCTTCGGGCGATCGAGCGGGCAGCCGGCGGCAGGCTGGGCGCGTTCGTTCTGGACACCGGCAGCGGAAAGAGCTTCGGCTGGCGTGCCGACGAGCGCTTCTGTCATTGTTCGACGTTCAAATTATCACTGGCGGCCATGGCGCTCCGCGAAGCCGATGCCGGTCGCCTAGATCTGACAGAGACGCTCGCCTTCAGCCGGGCCGATATCGTCGGCTACTCGCCGGTGATCGAGAAGAACCTGGACAAGGGCAAGCTGCCGATCGTGGCGCTGGCGGAAGCGGCGCAGATCACGAGCGACAATGCCGCGGCGAACGTCCTCATGCGCCGCCTGGGCGGCCCCGACGCAGTCACGCGGTTCTGGCGCGAGATCGGGGACAGCACGAGCCGGCTCGACGGCTACGAACCGGTCGTCAACGTGATCCCGCCGGGCACGCAGGAGAATAGCACCACGCCCCGCGCCATGGCCGAAACGGTACGGCGGATCGTCCTGGGAGATGTGCTGGGTACGGCCAATCGTGATCGGTTGCGTGGATGGATGGCGGCGACGCAGAGCGGGGCGAAGCGCATCCGAGCGAGCCTTCCCGCTGATTGGCGCGGGCTCGACAAGACGGGCACGGGCATGCGCCCCGGCATCGGCAACAAGACCAACGACGTCGCGGTCCTCATCCCTCCGGGCAACCGCAGCCCCGTGATCGTGACCGGCTATTTCGAGAATCCCTCCTTCTCCGAGGACGTGCGGCCAGCGGACGAAGCGGTTCTCGAGAAGGTCGGCCGCATCGCCGTATCGTCAACGCCATACCCATGACCCTTTGGTCGCTACCGCCGCTCATCGACCGTCGTTCCGATGATGGCGGGGCGACAAGGCTTTACGGCTGGATGCCGTCCAGCGCGGCGATGCTGTCGATCGCCGGCGTCACTGCCGCGTCCGCCCGCTGGAATGGCCGACTGTCATCGCCAGCATGATGCGGGTCGAACAGATCGCGCAGTCGAGAGCGCTGGCAGCGCCCTGCGCGCAGTCGAGACAGGCGCGCCGCCGCATCGATCCGTCGAGCAGGCCGAGCAGCAGATGTTCGTCCGGCGAGCGCGCGATGTCGCCCACGGTGATCCGGCGACCTAGCGCGGCTTCGCACAGCGTCAGGTAGCTGTCGAAGACCGGCGCCAGCATCTCGCATTTGCAAGGGGCAAGCATCCGGTGCAGCGCGCGCTGAACCGGCTCACCATTGTCGCGCGCGCAACGCCAGCATCGAGCGGCGTGGATGAGCAGGCCGGCGGTGTCGCGGGCCGCGTCCTCAGGCCTTATCATATCATCCTTCCATCAGCCGGGCCGACGGCCTTTTCTCGCCCCGGTGTCCGCGCGACAGCATCTGGTCGGTGCATGCCAGCTCGGCTGGGGTGAATGGCCATGACGTCAGAAATGGCGCTGGAGCGTGACCATGAAGGTCCGCGGTTCGCCCGGCGTCGTGCGGGTCAGGGAGGCGGTGGGGAAATATCGCTCGTTGAAGAGGTTGCGGACATTCGCCTGGAGCGACCAATCGTCGAACCTGTAGAAGATTGTCCCGTCCACCAGCACATAGCCATCGAGCATGAAGGGCTGCGCCGCCCCCGCCACCGCTGACGCCGTGCTGGCGGCGCGATTGCTTTCATGATGAAGCCCTGCCCCCGCGCCCAGGTTGGCAAGCGGCCCTGATGGTATCGCATAGCGTGCCCATGTATCGACGATATGGCGGGGTACGCTGCCGAGACGCGAACCGACGAGCAGCCGATTGTCGGCGGTCACCTTGGCATCGAGATAAGTATAGGCCGCTGTCAGTTCGACACCGTTGCCGGGACGCCAGGCCATTTCCGCCTCGACGCCGCGCGTGCGCTGTTCGCCGGTCAGCACATAGACATTGGGTAGCACGGCATCGGCCGTGGCGACATTGGCGCGGGTCAGCGAGAAGAGCGTCACCATCCCGCTTAGCCGCCCATCGCTACGGGCGATCTTCACCCCACCCTCGTAATTGACCCCGCGCTCGGGCGGCAGAACCCGTTGGTCGACGTCGCGGTAGCTGAACTGGGGCGTGAAGGATTTGGAATAGTTCACATAGAGCGAAGCCCAGTCATTGAGGGCAAGCGTGGCCCCCGCACGCGGACTGAACGCCTTGGCCGTGGTCTTCGGGCTCGCCACTCCCCCGCTCAGGTTGATCGCCGAGGCATCGTCCCAACGCCCGCCCACCGTCACCGTCAGTATATCGCCCAGCTTGATATGGTCCTGGACGTAAAAGCCCAATTGCCGTGTCCGGCTGCCTGCCGTCGAGAACGGAACCGCCGGATTATGAGTGCTGACCGTCCCGTACACCGGGGCATAGAGGTTGAGATAATAAGGATGGCTGGTGTCGTAGAGATTGCTGTTATCCGATCGGCGCCGGCCATAATCGACTCCGGTCAGCAGATAATGGTTTAGCGGCCCGGTATCGAAGCGGGCGCTGGCGTTGGTGTCGACGCGAAAATAGCTGCCGTTCTCGTTGAACGGCCCATAGAAAGCCCGGCTGACCCGGCTGTAGGCGGGAATGAGCGGGCTGGTCGCCGTTGCCGGAATATCCTGCGTATTGATCCCGGTGACGAACAGCCAGTTGTCCCAGCTATTGTGAAAATCCTGATAGCGCAGCGACTGGTGGATCGCGATGGCATCAGTGACCTGATGATCGAGCGCATAACCCAGATTCCAGTAATCATTCTTCTGGACGGCGGGATAGACGGCATCGTTGATGGACAAGCTGATCGGCAGCGGCCCATTGGGGTTGGGCAGCGCGGTGCCATAGGCTGTGGTCGGTGACCAGGGACGGATATCGTCCTTCTGATAGCGGCCGAGCAGGGTCAGGGTGGTTCGCCCCCCCATTTTCCAGCTGAGCGAGGGGGCGAGGAAGATACGCTTCTGCCCCGAAGAATGGACGAAGAAGTCCTGGTCGCGATAGACGGCCGCCAGACGCGCGATCAGGGCGCCGTCGGTCGTCAACGGGCCATTCGCATCGGCGCGAACCTCGATCAGATCATAGGAGCCGGCGCTGACGCCGAGATCGAGAAACGCTTCATCCCGGGGCCGTTTGCTGACCAGATTGACGATGCCCGATAGCGGTCCCTGGCCGAACAGGCCCGACGCCGGCCCCTTCACCACTTCGACACGCTCCAGCGCGCTCATCTCCGACGTGCCATAGCCGGTGTCGTCAAGCAGCCCATCGAGATAGGTCGCGCCGGACGAGGCATTGAACCCGCGAATGTTGAAGCCGTCAAAAAAGCCATAGGTATTGTTGCGCGACACTCCGGCGACCCCCGCCAGCGCATCACCAAGCCGTAGCACGCCACGGTCACTCAGCGTTTGTTGCGTGACGATCGATATCGCCTGCGCGTTTTCCAGCGTCGGGATATCGGCTTTCGACGCCATCGCGACACCGGGATTCTTGGCGCCGGTAACGATGATGTCGCCCCGCCCATCATCGGTGTCCGTCGCCTGCTGCGCGTTCGCCACCCCCGGCATGGCGAGGCAGGATGCACTGACCGCCGTACCGATCACCCTCTTCAAACGCCGTGGCTTCATCATTCGCCCCTTCCCCAAAAGTCGGGGCGCTATAGGCGTAAGTGCTATTGACTCGCAATATCATTCTTTATGCCAGCCCCGCTATGATGAGAAGCTGCGCGTCCGGCTGGCCGCCATCGCCATATTGCAGGGCGACCCAGCAAGTGCCGATCGCCTTGTCACGGACAGCGCCGCGCCAAGAGAAGCCCGCCTTTAGAGACGCACTCCAAAACCGATCCCGAACACCAGCGGGTCCAGCGATACGTCGACCCGCTGGCGCCCCAGCGCCGCGGTGTCGAGCCGGGCGACGGTGTCGATATCGATGTACTTGACGTCGACGTTCAGAAAGACCCGGCGGGTGATGTCGATATCGACGCCCGCTTGCGCCGCCCAGCCTACACTGTCTTTGAGGTGTACCCGGGTCGGCCCCACCGCC
>NZ_JBELIE010000132.1:0-9177 GCF_042091075.1 Sphingomonas sp.
CTTCACCCAGCCCTGCGTGACGCTGACGGGCTTCGATACCACGATCACTGGCGTCATCAGCGCCGATCCGGCGGCGTCGCGCTTCTACGCGCCGTTCCTCGGGAACCGGCCCGCCGACATGACGCCGGCGGACTGGAGCGCGGCACAGGCGCGGGCGCGGGCGCTGATCACCGACTCGCTGAACCCCGAATATCGCAAGATCGAGACCTTCTATCGCGGCACCTATCTGCCGGCCTGCCGCAAGCAACTGGCGGCGACGGGGCTGCGCGACGGTCAGCGGCTGTACAATTATCTGGTACGGCGCGAAACCACGACCACGCTGACACCCGAGCAGATCCATCAGACCGGCCTCGATGAAGTCACGCGTATTCGCGCGGAGATGGACGCGGTGGCGAGCAAGGCGGGTTATCCAACTCGCGCGGCGTTCATCGCCGCGCTGCGCACCGACCCGCGCTTCTACCCCCGCAGCGCGGGTGAGCTGATGGCGGCGGCGGCGCTGCAGGCGAAAACGATCGACGGCAAGATGCCGTCTCTGTTCGCGACGCTGCCGAGGCTCCCCTATGGCGTGCGTGCGATCCCGGCGGAAACCGCTGAAGGTGCGACCACCGCTTATTACATGCCGGGTTCGCCCAGGACGGGTATCTCCGGCACCTTTTACGTCAACACATCCAAACTGTCGCAGCGGCCGCTGTACGAACTGCCCGCGCTGACCGCACATGAGGCGGTGCCGGGCCACCACAACCAGATCGCGCTGCAACAGGAGCTGAAACTACCGGCATTCCGTCGGTATGCCGCCTATTTCACTGCCTTCACCGAAGGCTGGGGGCTGTATTCGGAGCGGCTCGGCATCGAGATGGGGCTGTACGATACGCCCGAGAAAGACATGGGCCGGCTGTCCTATGAGATGTGGCGGGCGTGCCGGCTGGTGGTCGATACCGGCATCCACGCCAAGGGGTGGAGCAAGGAGCGCGCGGTCGCC
The DNA here is from genome assembly GCF_042091075.1 of Sphingomonas sp. Taxonomy (GTDB): domain Bacteria; phylum Pseudomonadota; class Alphaproteobacteria; order Sphingomonadales; family Sphingomonadaceae; genus Sphingomonas. Next base: position 980 of record NZ_JBELIE010000132.1, read on the forward strand.
TTCATGAAGGAAAACACCGCGCTTACCGATGCCAATATCGATGCCGAGGTGAACCGCTACATCACCAACCCCGGCCAGGCGCTGGGCTATAAGCTGGGCGAGCTGAAAATCCGGGCGCTCCGCGCGCGGGCGGAAAAGGCGCTGGGCGATCGCTTCGACATCCGGCGCTTCCACGATGCGGTGCTGGCGCAGGGATCGGTGCCGCTGGACGTGCTGGAGCAGCAGGTGGACGAGTGGATCGCCGGGCAGCGGTGAGGGGCGCGCATCCTGGGGTCTAGGCCGGGGGCGTCGATGCAGCGGTCATCGGTACGGCCCGGCATCCCCCGGCAACGGGCATCAGGCGGCGATCCGCCGCCGCAGTGCCTTCTCCAGCCGGTCGGCGCTCTGCGCGCCGGGAATGGCGAGCCGGCCCTCCAGCACGATCGTGGGCACCGAAACCACCCCCTCTTCGCGCCAGTAGGATTCCGCCGCGCGGACCTGCGAGGCGTAACGACCGTGGTCGAGCACCTCCGCCGCGGCGTCGCCGTCGAGCCCAGCGCGCGCTGCCGTCGCGATCAGCACCGTGCGATCCGAGACATTCTCGCCGCGCGCGAAATAGGCGTCGAGCAACGCCCGCTTCAGCGCCGGCTGCCCGCCCGCCTCCGCCGCCCAGTGCAGCAGCCGATGGGCGTCGAACGTGTCGTACAGTCGATCCGGGCGACCCGACATGTCGACCCCGACGTCCGATGCGGCGTCGCGGATGCGGCTTCCCGCGGCACGCGCCTGATCAGGCCCGGCACCGTATTTGCGCGCCAGATTGTCTGCGATCGGCTCCCCTTCCGGGGGAAGGCCGGGATTGAGTTCGAGCGGATGGAAGACGACCTCGATCGCCGCAGCGTCGCCGATCCGCGCGATCGCCTCGTCCAGCGCGGCCAGGCCGATCGCGCACCATGGGCAGACGATATCCGACACCATGTCGATGCGGATCGCCGGGCGCGCCACCGCCACGATCAGGCTGCCCGGGCGACTGCCGGAAGCGGTTCGGCCCGTGCGTGTGAGTCGATCGCGTCGACGATCGGCGCGATCACCTGGGGCGGCAGCGTGTGGCCCATGCCCTCGATCTCCAGCAGGCGCGCGCCAGGGATCGCCCGGGCGGTCTGCCGCCCGCCCTCGGGGGGGACGAGCGGGTCGTCGCTGCCATGGATCACCAGCGTCGACGCGACGATGCGCCGCAGTCGCTCGGTGCGATCGCCGTCCGCGATGATCGCCGCCATCTGACGCAGGAAGCCGGTCGGGCAGTGATTGCGCAGCACCTCGTCACGGATCCGCTCCGCCATCAGCGCGTCCTCGATAGGGAATTTCCCCCCGACCGCGCGGCCCGCCAGCGTGCCATGCGCGACGATCGCCTCGATATCGTCATTGCGGGGATGCCGCAGCAGCAGCGCGGTGGCCCGCATCGTCGGACGCGAGCAGGTCGGATGGCCCGTGGTCGACATGATCGAGCACAGGGTTTCGACTCGCTCCGGCCAGCGCGAGGCGACCAACTGCGCGATCATGCCACCCATCGACGCGCCGACCACATGGGCACGGTCGATCGACAGCGCGTCGAGCAGGCCGACCGCATCCTGCGCCATGTCGGTCAGCGAATAGGGTACGGCTGGTTCGCGGCCGAACTGCCGCTGCATCGCGGTCCACAGGATGCTGGGCACGCCGCGATCGTCGAACTTGGTCGACAGGCCGACGTCGCGATTGTCGTAGCGGACCACGCGATAGCCGCGCGCGACCAGTCCGTCGACCATCGTGGCGGGCCAGCGCACAAGCTGCGCGCCCAGGCCCATGATCAACAGCACCACCGGCCCGTCGCGCGGGCCGCTGTCTTCATATTCAATCTCGATGCCATTCGCGCGTGCGCGGGCCATTACCGTCTCCGTGCCAAAGTCGGACTATCTATGCCGTGTCATCTGAATGCAACATTTCCGTGATCGGTTCCGCTTCGGCGTATCCCGTGATAGCGCATGTCGTTCCATGGCCGATCGTCTCCACCTCGACCGCTTCGTTCCCTATCAATTGTCGGTGACGTCCAACCGCGTCAGTGATCGGATCGCCCGCGCCTATGACGCGCTGTTTGGGTTATCGATCCCGGAGTGGCGGCTGATCGCGCTGATCGCCGAACACGCGCCGGTGACGCAGGCCGAACTGGGTGAGCGCAGCCGGATGGACAAGGTAACGGTCAGCCGCGCCGCGATCGCACTCACGGCGCGCGGGCTGCTGGCCCGGCAGCCGAACCAGGCCGACCGGCGTTCGCACCACTTGACCCTCAGTGCCAGCGGCAAGGCATTGTATGCCGAGGTCGCGCCCAAGGCGATCGAACTGGAGCGTCGCATCTTCGGCCGTTTCGACGCGGCCGAACTGCAGCAATTCACCGACATGCTGCGACGGATCGACGCCGCCGCGCAGGAGGATGATTGAATGACGACGCCTCCGTTGGTCGCTGGTGTGGAACTGGGTGGCACCAAATGTATCGCGATCCTGTCGAGCGGACCCGATCAGATCCTCGAGGAGGTCCGCGTGCCGACCACGCACCCGGACGAGACGCTGCCCGCGCTGGAGGCGGCGCTTGACGGCTGGCGCGGGTTTGCGGCGATCGGTGTCGCCAGCTTCGGTCCGGTGTCGATCGATCCGCAGTCGGGCGACTACGGAAAGATCACCTCCACGCCCAAGCCGGGCTGGGCGAATACCGATATCGCGCGGCGGCTGGGTGCGCGCTACGGCGTCCCGGTCGGCTTCCATAGCGATGTGGTGGGCGCGGCGATGGCGGAGGCGCGGTGGGGCGCGGGGCAGGGGCTGCGCGACCTGGCCTATGTGACGGTTGGCACCGGGGTCGGCGCGGGCCTGATCGCGCAGGGGCGTCCCGTCGATGGGCTGACGCATGCCGAACTTGGCCATATCAAGCCGCCACGCCTCGCCGGCGACGACTGGATCGGTGCCTGCCCCTTCCATGGCGCCTGTGTCGAAGGGCTGGCGGCGGGGCCGGCGATCGCGGCGCGCACCGGGGTGAAGGGCGAAATGCTGGCCGCTGACGACCCGGCGTGGGAGATGGTGGTCGACGCTTTGTCGCATCTGTTCGCGACGCTGACGCTGACCGGGGTGCCGCGTCGCATCGTCCTTGGCGGCGGGGTGATGGTCGGCAATCCCGGGCTGCTGCCGCGCTTGCGGCGCGCGACGGCGGCGAACCTGAATGGCTATGTCGCGTTGCCCGAGGTGGCGGAGATGGACACGTTCATCGTCCCTGCCGCGCTGGGCGGCAATGCGGGGCCGCTGGGGGCGGTGGTGCTCGGGACGCTGGCACTGGACGAGCGCTTGCGGCGGGTGGCCTGAACACCCGCCACGGCGGAGGGTGAATCAGGGCACCAGCGCGGCCTGTTCGGCGGCCGCCACCTGCGCCGCGCTGGGGGTCACGCCGGTATACAGGACGAATTGCTCCAGCGCCTGCAAGGTCGCGATCTCGGCCCCGGTGACGACGCGCTTTCCGGCCGCTCGCGCCGCGCGCAGCAGCGGCGTGTCGACGGGCTTTGCGACGACATCGATCACCACCGCCGCCGCGTCGATCTGTTCGGCGGTGAAGGCGAGCGTGTCGTAATCCGCGCCGGCCATCCCCAATGGCGTGACGTTGACGATGATCGGCGCGTGCCGCCCCGCCACCTCGGGCACCCAGGCGCAGCCCAGCCGGTCGGCGAGCGCGCGTCCCTTCGCGGCATTGCGCGCCACGATCGTGCCGGGGCCGAAGCCCGCATCGACCAGAGCGGTCGCGACGGCCTTGGCCATTCCGCCGCTGCCGCGCAGCAGGAAGGCGGCGCGCGGCAAGGGTGCGATCAGGGCGCGCACGGCGCTATAATCGGTGTTGTACCCGCTTAGCTGCCCGTCGTCGTTGACGATGGTGTTGACGCTCTCGATCGCGGCGGCGGAGTCGCGCAGTGCATCGAGCAGCGGGATCACATCCTCCTTGAACGGCATCGAGATCGCGCAGCCACGGATGCCCAGCGCGCGGATGCCGGCGATCGCGGCGGGCAGGTCCGTGGTCGTGAACGCCTTGTAGACATAGTCGAGACCCAGGGCGGCATAGAGATGATTGTGAAAGCGCGAGCCGAATGTGCCGGGGCGCGCGGCCAGCGACATGCACAGGCGGGTGGCGGGGCCGATCGGCGGTTTCGAAGGGGAAATGGTCATCGCGCGTCTCCTACAGGGGCAGGGCGGGCTGCACATCCTCCTCGTCGCGCACGATCGCCGACATCGTCAGGCCCAGCAGCCGGATGCCGCCCGCGACCGGCAACAGCGGCGCCAGCAGCGATTCGCCGACGGCGGTGAAATGCGCCCGGTCCGCGATCGGCACCAGGCCGGATTTGGCGCGCGTGATCGTATGGAAATCGGCGCGACGCACCTTCAGCGTGACGGTGCGCCCGCGCGCGCCGGAACGCTCGATCCGCACCCAGGCCGCATCCGCCACCCGGGCGAGTGCCTCGCGGATCGCGGCGGGATCGTCGAGGTTCGTCTCGAACGTCCGTTCCGCACCGACCGATTTGGCCTGGCGGTGGGCGCGAACCGGGCGGTCGTCGATCCCCCGCGCGGCGCCATACAGATAATCGGCATAGCTGCCGAAATGTGCGCGCAGCCAGTCGATGCTACGCTCACGCAGATCAGCGCCGGTTTCGATCCCCAGCCGCGCCATTTTCGCCGCGGTGACGGGGCCGACGCCGTGGAAGCGCTTGACCGGCAAACTGCCCACGAAGGCGGGGCCCTTGCCCGGCGGGATGACGCAGATCCCGTCGGGCTTGTTCTGGTCGGACGCCAGCTTCGCGATGAACTTGTTGTAGCTCACCCCTGCCGACGCGGTCAGCTGCGTTTCGGCCTTGATTCGCGCTCGGATCTGTTCCGCGATCGCCTGGGCGGAGCCGAGTGCATGGCGATCCTCGCTGACGTCCAGATATGCCTCGTCCAGCGACAGCGGCTCGATCAGATCGGTATAATCGGCGAAGATCGCGCGGATCTGACGGCTGATCGCGGCATAGACTTCGAACCGCGGCTTGACGAACACCAGATCGGGGCAGCGCCGTACCGCGGTGACCGAGGGCATGGCGGAACGGACGCCGAAGGCACGCGCCTCATAGCTGGCGGCGGCGACCACGCCCCGCGCCCGCGCGCCGCCGACCGCGACCGGCCGCCCGCGCAATTCGGGCGCATCGCGCTGTTCGACGCTGGCGAAAAAGGCGTCCATATCGATATGGATGATCTTGCGCGGCACCGAGCACATATAGCGTGCCGGTGACGCGGCGCACCTTTTCCGCTACAGGCGCGCGCATGACCGACGATCTTCAGCGACCGATCCTCACGCCGCCCGACGGGCACAAGAAGGTGCTGCTCCATTCCTGCTGTGCGCCCTGTTCGGGCGAGGTGATGGAAGCGATGACCGCGAGCGGGATCGACTATACGATTTTCTTCTACAATCCCAACATCCACCCGAAGGAGGAGTATATCCTCCGCAAGGAGGAGAATATCCGCTTCGCGGAGAAGCATGACATACCGTTCGTCGATGCCGATTACGACACCGTCAATTGGTTCAAGCGCGCCAAGGGCATGGAGTGGGAGCCGGAGCGCGGCGAGCGTTGCACGATGTGCTTCGACATGCGCTTCGAGCGAACCGCGCTCTACGCGCATGAGAACGACTTTCCGGTCATCACGTCGTCGCTGGGCATTTCGCGCTGGAAGAACATGACCCAGATCAACGGCTGCGGCGAACGCGCGGCGGCGCATTACCCGGGGATCAGCTATTGGACGTTCAACTGGCGCAAGGGTGGCGGGGCCGCCCGAATGATCGACATTTCGAAGCGCGAACGTTTCTATCAGCAGGAATATTGCGGCTGCGTCTATTCACTGCGTGACACCAATGCCCACCGCGTGAGCCAGGGGCGCGAGGAAATCCGCATCGGTGAAATGTTTTACGGCGACGAATGAGTGTCGCCGCCGGTGGCCGGCGTCGCGTCGCCTCTCGTGCGATGTGCGCGGCCGCGCAAATGACCGCTTGAAACCCACGGGACCGCTGATATAAGCCGCGCCCTGTCACCGGTCGATCGGCCGCGCGGCACCCTGGTCGGGGAATAGCTCAGCCTGGTAGAGCACTGTGTTCGGGACGCAGGGGCCGGAGGTTCGAATCCTCTTTCCCCGACCAATTTACTGATATGATGGCGACGATATCGCCTCCCCGATCGGGACGGCGTTGCCGGCGGCTTCGAGGAGGCGGATCGGGACGCGCCCGGCGGCGGGGCGGATGCCGCGGCTGCGGGTGTGTAGTTGGTGGGCGAGGAGGCCACTCCAAAGGGCGACAATGGCCGTCTCCACCCCCGCCGGCAGGCGAAAGATGGCTTGCCACGTCGAAATGCCGCCCGCTTCGCGGCGCGCGCGCGGGATCGTCATGGAATGCCGATCGGCGCCTCGACCGATCGGGGATAGGTGCTCAACGCTGCGCGGCTGAGCGCCAGCGCCAGCCGGTCAGCGGCGGCCGCATCGCGGGGAGCGGGGCGCACCGTGACGGCGGCGCCGTGCCACGAGATGCGGCCATCGCCGTTTCCGTCGCCGCGCCGGCGGATGCGGATGTCGATCGTCGTGCGCTGCATCGTCGCGAGCGCCGCACCGCCGCCGGACAGCGGGACGGTGACACCCCCCGACGACACCGATGGCGGCTGGCGGGGCGACGTGCCGATCGCGGTGCCGACGTCATCCCGCGTCACGCTCACTTGCGCGACCATCGCCGCATGGGCCGGATCGTCGAGAATGGTAAAGCCCCGCTCGCCCAGCGTTTCGCTCACCGCCGCGCGTGCGACGCGGTCCCACCGATCGCGCGGCGCTGATTCATCGGGGGAGGTGATCGCGATCGTGCCCTCGCCCTCCGCTGCCATCGCCGGGGTGGGGCGCGCCGTCGACAAGGCCAAGGCGGCGATGCCGGCCCCGGCGATGATCCGTCCGAACGTCATGCCGCCCTCCTTCGCCCATCCCCACCACCTGCGGGGCAAACGCGCCACCGCGCCACGCGCTGCGCCGTGCCGCCGGATTTTCGCGGAGGCGATCAGTTTTTCAGCCGCCACCCGCTTTTGAAGATCCAGCCGATCACCGCGAGGCACGCGACCAGAAACGCCAGCGTCACCCCCAGGCTGACCGCGATATCGACATCGCCCTTGCCGAAGAAGCTCCAGCGGAAACCGCTGACCAGATAGACGACCGGGTTGAACAGGCTGACCGTGCGCCACGGCTGCGGCAGCATGTCGATCGAATAGAAACTGCCGCCCAGGAACGTCAGCGGCGTGATCAGCAGCAACGGGACGAAGTTGAGCTGTTCGAAACTGTTCGCCCAGATACCCAGGATGAAACCGAACAGGCTGAACGCGATCGAGGTGAGCAGCAGGAATGCGATCATCGCCAGCGGATGCAGCACCGTCACCGGCACGAAGAAGGCGGAGGTGGCGAGGATGATCGCCCCGATCACCACCGACTTGGTGGCCGCCGCGCCGACAGATCCCACCACCAGCTCCATCGGCGCGATCGGCGCCGACAGCAATTCGAAGATCGTGCCGGTGAATTTCGGGAAATAGATGCCGATCGAGGCATTGCCGACACTCTGCGTCAACAGCGACAGCATGATCAGCCCGGGCACGATGAAGCTGCCATAGCCGACGCCGTCGACGCTCTGCATCCGGCTGCCGATCGCGCCGCCGAAGACGATGAAATACAGGCTGGTGGTCAGTACCGGCCCGATCAGGCTTTGCCACAAGGTGCGCAGCGAGCGCGCCATCTCGAAGCGATAGATCGCCCAGATCCCGTGCAGGTTCATGCCCGTTCCTCCACCAGATCGACGAAGATGTCCTCAAGGCTCGATTTCGAGGTTTCGAGATCCTTGAAGGCGATATGCCGGTCGCCCAGCGCGCGGAGCAGCGACGGGATGCCGGTATCCTCCTGCGTCGCGTCGAAGATGTAGCGCAGCGTCTTGCCCTCGTTGACCAGATGGAGCTGCCAGCGCTCGAACCCCGCCGGGACGGCATCGAGCGGATCGACCAGCGCCAGATCCAGTTCGCGCTTGCCGAGTTTCCGCATCAGCGCGTCCTTCTCGTCGACCAGCAGCAGCCGGCCCTTGTTGAGGACGCCGATCCGGTCCGCCATCTCCTCGGCTTCGT
>NZ_JBELIE010000133.1:0-7618 GCF_042091075.1 Sphingomonas sp.
GCGAAGACGAACATCTCGCGCTCGCCCAGATTGCCGATCAGCCGGAACAGCGGCCCCAGCACGAACCGCCCTGCCGCGACCAGCCCGGTGATCGCGCCGACGGTGTAGAGCGTCAGCACCCAACCAGATGGACCGCCGGCATCCGCGGGATTGCGGCTCATCGCGGCGATGATCGTGATCATCGGAATGATCGAAAGATCCTGGAACAGCAGGATCGAGAAGGCGCGTTCCCCGAACGGGGTGCGCAGCCGACCCGACGATTGCAGCATCGGCAACACCTGCGCGGTCGACGACAGCGCGAGCGGCATGCCCAGCGCCAGCGCGGCGGCGGTGGAGAACTTCGCCACCAGCGCCAGGATCGCGGCGATCGCGATGCCACACGCCACCACCTGCACCAGGCCGAGGCCGAAGATATCCTGCTTCAATCGCCACAATCGGGACGGGCTCAATTCCAGTCCGACGATGAACAGCAGCAACGTGATGCCGAGTTCGGCAAAGCCCAGTTTCGACTCGGCATCGCCAACCAACCCCAGCAGATGCGGCCCGACGAGCGCGCCGGCGATCAGGAAGCCGAGCGTCGCGCCCAGCCCCAGCCGGCGAAACAGCAGCACGAAGACAAGCCCCGCGCCCAGAAGAATGGTCCCATCGCGAACCAGCGATCCCCCCGCGGCGGCATGGTCCATCAGGCGGCCACGCCCAGGCGCGCGCGCTCGGCTGCTTCCGCGGCAGCCTCGAACGCCAGACGGATCGAGGGATGACGCGCGGTCAGCTTCAGCCCGGGGGTGAAAATGTCGATCCCCGGCCAATCGGGCACCCCGCCCTCGCCGCCAAGCCACTGCGTCAGCTGATCGCGGGCGATCGCCAGTTCCTCCGGCGAACGCCCGATCGCATGGCGCGCCAGCAGCGTTGCCGATGCCTGCCCCAACAGGCAGGCGCGCACTTGCGAACCCAGCGCAGCGACCCGGCCCGCATCGTCCAGCGCGACGTCGATCGTCACCCGGCTACCGCAGATCGGCGAGCGGCGCTCGGAGCTTCCCGCCGGATCGTCGAGCCGGTCGGGATAGGGATTCCCCAGCGCCAGCGCGCTGATTTCGGGGGTATAGAGATCGAGGCTCATGGGGTCGGTTCGCTTGTCTTGTCGGGCGTCGGCGTGGTCACGCGCGGCCCGAACATCGGTTGCCCGCGTCTGCGCCGGTCCACCACGTCGGCGATCGACGCGCTGTTGGCGCTCAGCAGCGGATAGGTGCGCGCCTCGACCAACCAACCGGGGCGGCGTGTGGGTCCACCCCCCATGGTATCGAGCACCAGCACGACGAACAGATAGGCAAGGCTGGCGAGGATCAAACCCTTCAGCGCGCCGAAACCGAAGCCGAGCGCGCGATCGACCGGCCCCAGCACCGAGGTGCGCGTCCGTTGCGCGATCGCATTGATGATCAGGCGGCTTGCAAGATAGGTCGCCCCGGTCAGCAGTACGAATGCCAGCACCGTCGCGCCCGAAGACGTGCCGATCGGCCCGGCCAGTGCCTTCGACAGCGGCAGATGGAAGATCTTCAGCGCAAAGATCATCGCCACCCAGGCGAACAGCGCCAGGACTTCCCCGACGAATCCGCGCCGCGCACCGCCGATCGCGGTCAGCCCGACCAGGATGAGGACGATGATGTCTAGGCCGTGCAGGTCCATATCCCGCCTCTTATGGTGCGGCGCGCGCGGCGGCTAGAGTGCGTCGGCGATGCGGAAGGTTGGCCGCGGCTCATCCCCGGCCCAGCAGATGGTCCACGAACTGCCCCAGCGTCCGAAACGACGTCGACCGCATCGCCTTGTCGGGTGCCGCCGAAGCAGGCACCAGCGCCCGCTCAAACCCCAGCTTCGCCGCCTCCTTCAGGCGCAGCGGTGCATGTGCGACGGGGCGTAACTCGCCCGACAGCGCGATCTCGCCGAAGGCGACCGCATCGGCGGGGACCGGCCGCTCGCTGAGCGCGGAGATCAACGCCGCCGCCACCGCGAGATCCGCCGCCGGATCCTGTACGCGATATCCGCCGGCGACGTTGAGATAGACTTCGCATGTCGAGAAACTCAGTCCACAGCGCGCTTCGAGCACGGCCAGGATCATCGCGAGCCGCCCCGAATCCCAGCCGACCACCGCCCGGCGCGGGGTCGCGCCGCTGGCGAGCCTGACCACCAGAGCCTGAATCTCCACCAATACCGGGCGCGTGCCCTCCAGCGCGGGGAATACCGTGGCGCCGGTCACGCCCTCGTCACGCTGTGTCAGAAACAGCGCCGACGGGTTGCTCACCTCCGCAAGGCCAGCGCCCGCCATCGCGAAGACGCCGATCTCGTCGGTGCCGCCGAAACGGTTCTTCAGGCTGCGCAGGATGCGATATTGATGGCTGCGCTCCCCTTCAAAGGCGAGCACGGTATCCACCATATGTTCCAGCACGCGCGGCCCAGCGATCGTGCCGTCCTTGGTAACGTGACCGACGAGGATGACGGCGGTGCCCCGCTCCTTGGCGAAGCGGATCAGTTCCTGCGCGCTGGCGCGCACCTGGCTGACCGTGCCCGGCGCCCCTTCGATCAGGTCGGAATGCATCGTCTGGATCGAATCGATCACCAGCAGGCGCGGCGGCGTGCCCGCACCCAGCGTCGTCAGGATATCGCGCGTCGACGTCGCGGCGGCGAGCCGCACCGGGGCGTCGCCCAGCCCCAGTCTCTGTGCGCGCAACCGCACCTGATCCGCCGCCTCCTCGCCAGAGACATAAGCCACGTCATGACCGGCGCGTGCCAGCCCGGCGGCGGCCTGCAACAGGAGGGTCGATTTGCCGATGCCCGGATCCCCGCCGATCAGCGTCGCCGATCCCGCTACCAGCCCGCCCCCCAGTGCGCGGTCAAGTTCGGCGATGCCGAACGGCAGCCGGTCGGGCAGCGTGACGTCGCTGTTCAGCCCGATCAATTCGATCGTCCGCCCGCCGCCCTGCAAATTGTGCTTGGCCTGGAATGGCGTGACGACGGCGCCGGCTTCCTCGACAAGGGTATTCCACGCCGAGCAATCGTCACACTGCCCCTGCCAGCGGTGGCTGACGGAGCCGCACGACTGGCAGACGTATCGCTTCTGAGGTTTCGCCATGCGGACGGTATAGCCGCAATGGAACGGGAGGGGAACATATTAACAGATGTGAGGCTCGCCTGAATGGCGCGTTCACGTTCGGTCCATCCACCGGGACCGAGAATGGGAACCCTGATTGATACACATGTGTTTCAATCCTGTCTTATTCCAAACGACAAGAGGAGTTCCTCGTGAAGAATTTTGCCGTTTTCGCACTGGCTTCGGCCGTTGTTCTGCCTGCCGCGGCGAGTGCGCAAGAAGCGCCAGCCCCGACCGCACAGGCGGGTGCGCAGGCCAGCGCCACCGTGACGACCGGCGCAACCGTCTATGACACGTCCGGCGCGACCGTCGGTACGGTCGAAAGCACGGATGGCACCAACGCCGTCGTCAATACCGGCACCGTCAAGGCGGCGATTCCGCTGACGTCGTTGGGCAAGGGCACCAACGGGCCGGTGCTGGCGATGACCAAGGCGCAGCTTGAGGCTGCCGCGAGCCAGCAACAGGCGCAGGCCGCCGCCAGCTTCAAATCGCAGCTGGTGCCGGGTGCCGCGGTGTTCGGCGCGGCGGGCACGCAGATCGGCACGATCAAGACGGTCGATGCATCGGGTGTCACCGTCACCACCACCGCGGGTGATGCCAAGCTGCCGACCGCCGGTTTCGGCCCCGGACCGAAGGGTGTGACGCTAGGCATGACCGAGGCGCAGCTGAAGGCCGCGATGGGCACCGCATCACCGGCGGGGGCGGCATCCACCACCTCCAGCCCGACGGCGAGCGCTACCCCAATGGGCGCGACGGCATCGACCGATACCGCCACCGCCAGCGACAGCACCGCGACCGAAAGCGCCACCACGGCGACGACCACGTCGGCGAAAAAGCGCAAGCCGAAGTAATCGGCTGCGGGGAGCGGGCCCGTTCGGCCCGCTCTTTCGCATCACGCCGTCGATCGAGCGCATGCCGAACGGCTTGACGAAGGGGTCGGGATCAGAGGGATCCCGGCCCCTTTGTGCGTTGGCGGCCCGTTATCCCGCCGACGCGGTTTCCGCTAGCGCGGCGCGGACAGCGGCGATCGCCTCCTGCGCCTTCGTGCCGTCGGGGCCACCGCCCTGCGCCATATCCGGTCGGCCGCCGCCGCCCTCGCCGCCCAGCGCCACGACCGCGCGTTTGAGCAAATTTACCGCGTTGAGCGAGCCGACCAGATCGTCGGTGACGCCGACCGCGACCGACGCGCGCCCTTCGTTGACGGCGACCAGCATCGCCACGCCCGAGCCCAGCCGCTGCTTGACGTCATCCACCGCGCCGCGCAGCCCCTTTGCATCGAAACCGTCGAGCACCTGCGCCTGCATCGCGACCCCGCCGACACGCTCGGAGACCGCGTTCGCCGCGCCCCCGGCGCCCATCGCGATCGCTTTCCGGGCGTCCGCCAGCTCCCTTTCCAGTCGGCGACGTTCCTCGACCAGTGCGGCGACGCGGGCGGGCACATCGTCCGGCGCGGTCTTCAGAAGGGCCGCCGCCTCGCGGAGCTTCTCATCGCGCGCATTCAGATAGCTGCGTGCTTCCTCGCCGGTGAGCGCCTCGACGCGACGTACCCCGCTCGATACCGCGCTTTCGCCGACGATCTTGAACACACCGATATCGCCCAGTGCGGAGACATGGGTGCCCCCACATAATTCGATCGAATAGGTGCTGCCGTCCTCCTCGCTCCCCATCGAGACGACGCGGACCTCATCACCATATTTTTCGCCGAACAGCGCCATCGCACCCATCTTGATCGCGTCGTCTGGCGTCATCAGGCGCGTCTCCACGCGGCCGTTGCCGCGAATTTGCGCGTTGACCGCCGCTTCCGCCACGGAAAGGTCATCGCTCGACATGGCGGCGGGATGCGATACGTCGAAGCGCAGCCGCTCCGCGGCGACCAGCGATCCCTTTTGCGCGACATGCGTGCCGAGCCGCTGCCGCAACGCCTCGTGCAGCAAGTGGGTGGCGGAGTGATTGGCGCGGATCGCGGCACGGCGCCGGGTATCGATCGAAAGGCGGACGGTGTCTCCGACCTTGATTTCGCCCGAGCCGATCGTCGCATGATGCACCCACAGCTTGCCAAGCTGCTTCGACGTGTCGGACACGGTGGCCGAGAGACCTTGCTCACTGGTGATCGTGCCGGCGTCACCCACCTGCCCGCCGCTTTCGGCGTAGAAGGGCGACTGGTTGACGATCACATCGACCGGCTCGCCCTCGCCAGCGCGATCGATCCGCGCGCCGTCTTTCACCAGCGCCAACACCACCCCTTCGCCAGTGTCGTTGGCATAGCCCGTGAATTCGGTCGCACCGACAGCATCGGCGATGTCGAACCATAATTCGTCCGACGCCTTCGCCCCCGACCCTTTCCACGCGGCCCGTGCGGCGCGCTTCTGTTCCGCCATCGCCGCGTCGAAACCGGCGCGATCGACCCCCAGATCCTGCGCGCGCAGTGCATCCTCGGTCAGATCATAGGGGAAACCATATGTGTCGTAGAGCCGGAACGCGGTCTCGCCCGGCAGGACATCGCCGGCGTGCATTCCCGTGGTGGCCTCGTCGAGCAGCCGCAGCCCCTTGTCGAGCGTCTGGCGGAAGCGAGTTTCCTCCTGCCGCAGCGTCGCTTCGATCAGCGGTTGCGCGCGGACCAGTTCGGGATAGGCCGCCCCCATCTCCGCCACCAGCGCTGGCACCAGCCGGTGCATCAATGGCTCTTTCGCGCCCAGCAGGTGGGCGTGCCGCATCGCGCGCCGCATGATCCGGCGCAGCACATAGCCGCGCCCTTCATTGGCGGGCAGCACACCATCCGCGACGAGGAAGCCGGCGCATCGCAGATGATCGGCGATCACACGGTGGCTTGCCTGATTGTCACCCGTGGTGGCGGTATGCGTCAGCGCGCCCGACGCCGCGATCAACGCCTTGAACGTGTCGGTATCGTAATTGTCGTGGACGCCCTGCATCACCGCGGCGATCCGCTCCAGCCCCATGCCGGTATCGATCGACGGGCGTGGCAGGTCGCCGACGATCGCGTCCGCCTCCTGCATGAACTGCATGAAGACGAGGTTCCAGATCTCGACGAAACGATCGCCATCCTCGTCCGGGCTGCCCGGCGGGCCACCCGCGATATGCTCGCCATGATCGTAGAAGATCTCGGAACACGGCCCGCACGGCCCGTCCGACCCCATCGCCCAGAAATTGTCCTTGGTGGCGATCCGGATGATTCGATGATCGGGCAGGCCGGCGATCTTTTTCCACAGGTCGAACGCCTGGTCGTCGTTGTGATAGACCGTCGCGGTCAGCCGGTCCGCCGGCAACCCCCATTCCTTCGTCAGCAACGTCCAGGCGTGCGTGATCGCCTGCTCCTTGAAATAGTCGCCGAACGAGAAATTTCCGAGCATTTCGAAAAACGTGTGGTGGCGCGCGGTATAGCCGACATTGTCGAGATCATTGTGCTTGCCGCCGGCGCGGACGCACTTCTGCGACGATGTCGCGGTGGAATAGGGTCGGGTTTCCAGCCCGGTGAAGACGTTCTTGAACGGCACCATGCCCGCATTGACGAACATCAGCGTCGGATCGTTCTGCGGCACAAGCGGCGCGCTGGGCACGATACGGTGTCCGGTGGCACCGAAATAATCGAGGAACGAGCGGCGGATGTCGTTGGTCGAGGTCGTCATGCTGCGCGACTTAAGCGGAGTCGCGGCGCGCCACAATCCGTGTCGCAAACCAGAAGGGCGGCCGCCGCCCCCGAAGCGGTGATGCGGCCGATCCCGTCTCAGGCATAAGCATAGGGGCCGCCGCGCGCCAGCGCGCGCTGATAGGCGGGACGCGCGTGAACGCGCTCGATCCACGCGATCGTCGCCGGCCGGGTGGCGTCGAGCCCGCCGCGACTGCGCGCCGCCTCCAGCGGAAAGCTCATCATGATGTCCGCCGCGCTGAACGCTTCCCCGGCAAACCACGGCTGTCGCGCCAGCACGCTCTCGACATAATCCAGGTGCCGGTCGATCATCGGCTGGATCCGCGCGGCGATGCGCTTGCCCAGCACCGGAATGCGCATCAGCACCAGCTTGACCAGCAGCGGCGGCATCATCGAACCTTCCGCATAATGCAGCCAGAAGCGATAGGAGAGCGCCTCCTCCCGCCGCGACGGCGCGCCGAGCTTCCCGTCCGCCTTGTCGACCAGATATTCGACGATCGCGCCGGTTTCGGCGATCACCCGCGAGCCGGCGTCACCCTGCGTCGCGTCGTCGACGATCACCGGCGACTTCCCGAGCGGATGGACGTCGCGCAACTCGCGTGGCGCCAGCATGGTCTTCGGATCACGCTCGTAACGCTTGACGTCATAGGGGAGCGCCAGCTCCTCCAGCATCCACAGCACACGCTGCGATCGTGAATTTTCGAGATGATGGACGATGATCGTCATGATGGTCGCTCCCCCGCGCGCGCGGTCCAGATCCAGATTGCAGCGGTAAACGTTACCACGTCCCCCTGTATCCGTGGGTCCTGTATCCG
>NZ_JBELIE010000133.1:7718-9072 GCF_042091075.1 Sphingomonas sp.
CCTGTATCCGTGGGTCCTGTATCCGAGGCGCCATCCGTTCCCGCAGCAGATCGGTCAGCCCCCGCTCCATCCGGGAACGCTCGCCCGGCGATGCCGCCGCCAGGATCGCGGCGGCGGAACCGATCCGGCGATAATAAGCGAGCGCGTCCCCGACCGGATCGTCACCGGCCCCGACGATATAGGATACGTCGTAAGGCGTCGCGGCGATATCCTGCCAGCCCGCCCGCCCCAGGATCGCGGCAGTGGCCGCCTGGTCCGCCAGCGCGAACGGACCCGGCGCATAGCCGGTGGCGGCGGCCGTATGACCGATCGCCCGATCGACCGCCTGCGCCCAATCATTCTCCGCTCGCGACCGAAAGCAGGAGAAGATCAGCGGAGCACCGGGGCGGCAGGCGCTGGCCAATCCGGCGAAACCCACGACCGGATCGGCGAAGAACATCACGCCGTGCCGCGATACGAGCAGATCGAGCGGGGCAAGACGTGCAGCGACCGCCACGGCATCACCCATCTCGAACCGTACCTGATCAACGCTCGTGGCACGGCTTTGCGCAACCGTCAGCAGAGCGGACGACAGATCGACACCGGTGACGTGCAATCCGGGACGGGCGGTCGCCAGCGAAACGGTGGTCGCGCCGGCGCCGCAACCGATATCGAGCGCGCTGCCGGCATCTGGCGCCAGAGCGAGGATCGCCTGATCGAGCCGCTCGGCAATGCCGTCAAAGGCCCGCTCGGTGCGCTGCCATTCGGCCGCCCATGTATCACCGACGCGACCACGCCAGTCGCTCGCCCCCGTCATGACGCGCGATGCGATACGACCCGCCGTTGCCGGCGGGCCGTCCGTACCTCACGTTCGGCAGGAACGCGGGTCACAGGTCGTCGTCTTCACCAGGTCCAGTCATCATGCCATCCGCCACCTGCGCGGTACGGGCGCGGATCGCCTTTTCGAGGCGATCGAGCATCTCCGGATTCTCGCGCAAGAAATTCTTCGAATTTTCGCGCCCCTGTCCGATCCGAACCGAATCATAGGAGAACCACGCGCCCGATTTCTCGACCAGCCCGGCCTTCACGCCCAGATCGAGCACCTCGCCAATCTTCGAAATGCCCTCGCCATACATGATGTCGAACTCGACCTGCTTGAACGGCGGCGCGACCTTGTTCTTCACCACCTTCACACGGGTGCTGTTGCCGATCACTTCCTCGCGATCCTTGATCGCGCCCGTGCGACGAATATCCAGGCGTACCGAGGCATAGAATTTCAGCGCGTTGCCGCCGGTGGTCGTCTCCGGATTGCCGTACATCACGCCGATCTTCATGCGCAGCTGGTTGATGAAGATCACCATGCAGCGCGAGCGGC
>NZ_JBELIE010000134.1:0-9027 GCF_042091075.1 Sphingomonas sp.
CCTCGCCAGCTCCCTCGCTTTCAACCCGCACCGCGACCACGCCATTGTTGCGAAACCGCAACGTCAACGCCCCCGCGGCGGTCGCGGCCGCCGCCGTGGTGACGGTGCCGCCGTCACGATCCTCCACTCGGGCATAGCCACGCTCGAGGATCCGGTCGGGATTGAGGCTTTCGATCAACCGGCCGACATCCGCCAGCCGCGCCCGCGCCGATTCGAGCCGCCGCTCCAGCGTGGCGGGGCGAATGGCCCCCGCGATGCGATCGAGCTGCCCGCGCGACCGCGTGACGCGCCGCTCCAGGCCGCGATCGAGCCGCCCGCCCAGATCGTCGAGCCGCTGCCGCTGCGGCCCGAGCAGCCGGTCGCGGGTCGGCAGTCCACGCGCCAGCCCCTCCAGCCGTTCGCGCCCGCGCTCGACATGCCGGCGCGCGCACCGCTCGCTGCGGTGTCGCATCGCATCCAGGGTCAGCCGCAGCTCCGCCAGCACCGGCACCGCGATCTCCGCCGCAGCGGTGGGCGTCGGTGCGCGCAGGTCGGCGGCATGGTCGCACAGGGTGGTATCGGTTTCGTGCCCGACCGCCGAGATGATCGGGATCGAGCAGGCCGCGACGGCACGCACCACGATCTCCTCGTTGAAGGACCAGAGATCCTCGATCGAGCCGCCGCCACGCGCGACGATCACCAGGTCCGGGCGGCGGATCGGGCCATCGGGCGGCAGCGCATCGAAGCCGCGCACCGCCGCCGCGACCTCCTCCGCCGCGCCCTGCCCCTGCACCTTGACCGGCCAGACGATGACATGCGTGGGGCAGCGATCCTCCAGCCGGTGCAGGATGTCGCGGATCACCGCCCCGGTCGGCGAGGTGACGACGCCGATCGTGTGCGGCATGAACGGCAGCGGCCGTTTGCGCTCGCGGTCGAACAGCCCCTCCCCCGCCAGCTTCGCGCGCAGCTTTTCGAACAGCGCCATCAGCGCGCCGGCGCCGGCAAGTTCCATCCGCTCGACGACGATCTGATATTTCGACCGGCCGGGATAGGTGGTCAGCCGCCCCGTCGCGACCACCTCGATCCCATCCTCCGGGCGGAACGCCAGCGCCGCCGCGCTGCCCTTCCACATCACGCCGTCGATCACCGCGCCGTCATCTTTCAGGCATAGATAGACGTGCCCCGAGGCGGCGCGCTTGTAACCGGAAATTTCGCCACGCAGGCGGACATGGCCGAATTCGCCCTCCACCATCCGCTTCAGTCGGCCCGACAGTTCGCTGACGCTCAGCGCCATCGCATTGTCGCCGGGCACCGCCTCGGCTACCAGCCGCCCCGCCCCGGTCTCCGGGGCCTGGGTATCGAAAAAGGGGTCGGCCATGAACATCCTGCTGGTGGGGTCTGGAGGACGCGAGCATGCGCTGGCGTGGAAGCTGGCGCAATCGCCGCAACTCGATACGCTCTTCGCCGCGCCGGGCAACCCCGGCATCGCGCAGCATGCGACCATCGCCGAGCTGGATGTGGCGGATCACCGCGCGGTGATCGATTTCGTGCGGCGTCAGCAGATCGGCCTGGTGGTGATCGGCCCCGAAGCGCCGCTGGTCGACGGGCTGGCCGACAATATCCGCGCGATCGGCGTGCCGGTCTTTGGTCCCGGTCGCGAAGCCGCCAGACTGGAGGGCTCGAAAGGCTTCACCAAGGATCTGTGCGCGCGCGTCGGCATCCCCACCGCGCGCTATTTCCGCGTCACCTCGCGCGATGGCGCGCTCGCCTGCCTCGACGATTTCGGCGACTGTTGCGTCATCAAGGCGGACGGATTGGCCGCCGGCAAGGGCGTGGTCGTCGCAACCACCCGTGACGAGGCCGAGGCGGCGATCCGCGACCTCTACGCCAACGGCCCGGTCGAAGCGGTGATCGAGGAACGGCTGGAAGGCCCCGAGGCGAGCCTGTTCGTTTTGTCCGACGGCACCTCCACCGCCGCGTTCGGCTCGGCACAGGATCACAAGCGCGTCGGTGACGGCGATACCGGGCCGAATACCGGCGGCATGGGCGCCTACAGCCCCGCGCTGGTGCTGACACCCATATTGGAGGAACGCGCGCTGGGAGAGATCGTGCGGCCAACCATCGATGCGCTGGCGGCGGCGGGCACGCCCTATGTCGGCGTGCTATATGCCGGGCTGATGCTCACTGCCGACGGGCCGAAGCTGATCGAATATAACGTCCGCTTCGGCGATCCCGAATGCCAGGTGCTGATGGCGCGCTTTCGAGGGGATCTGGTCGAAACCTTGCTGGCGGTAGCGGAGGGCCGGCTGGCGGACCTGCCAGCCGCCGATTTCGATGCCGATGCCGCGCTGACGGTGGTGATGGCGGCGGAGGGCTATCCCGGCACGCCGCAACGGGGCGGGACGATCCAGGGCATTGATGCCGCCGAGCGGGATGGCGCGATCGTGTTTCAGGCGGGCACGGCGATGGCGGGCGATACGCTGGTCGCGGACGGCGGGCGCGTGCTGGCGGTCACCGCGACCGGCCCGGATATCGGCGCCGCGCGCACCGCAGCCTATGCCGCGGTCGACAGGATCGACTTCCCGACCGGCTTCTTCCGTCGCGACATCGGAGCCAAGGCGAGCGCGGAATGTTGAGTTGGCACCCCACCGCCGCCTAGGAAGCGATGATGAATTCGAGCAATTTCGTTTTGGACCCGATTTCGCAGGACGGCGCGCTGGTCACGATCGCCCTTGCGCTGGTCGCAGTGGTGGCGATCCTAACCGTGATCGCGATGATCGTCGGCGCACGCAACAAGCGCAAGCGCAAGGCCGCGGAGGCCGAAGAGCAGCGCCGCATCACCGAGCTGAAGGCCGATGGGGTCATTGCGACCAACACGGCCGAGGGGGCGCCGACGCGGGCGCGTGACGACACCGCCGCGCCGCGCACCGCCTCCCCGCCCCCGAGCGAACCCGCGCCATCGACGCCACGCGAAACCGCCGCCACCCCGGTCGCACCACTGTCGGACGAACCGATCGCGGCGGCCGCGCCGCTCGACGCCACCCCCGCGAGCATCGCCGTCGATTCGGCCGCCGCCGCACCGGCAGATGACGGCGCGACGCCGGTGACGGTGCTGAAGGGGCTCGGCCCGAAGATTGCGGCGCGGCTGGCGGAACTGGGCGTCACGCGCGTCGATCAACTGGCATGGCTGGACGATGCCGAGGCAGCCGGGCTCGATGCGCAGATGGGGGCGTTCCAGGGCCGTATGGAGCGCGATCGCTGGCGCGAACAGGCGCGCCTGCTCGCGCAGGGCGACCGAAGCGGCTACGAAGCGCAATTCGGAAAACTCGGATGAGCGTCGCCTTTCGCCGGGAGAGCGACGAGGAGCATCTCGAACCCCGTTTCGAACTGCCGATCCCTGCCGGCCCCAATCTCGTCACCGCGCGCGGTCGCGCGCTGATCGATCAGCGCATCGCCGCGCTGGAGGGCGCGCTTGCCCACGCTCCTGATGACGAGGCGGTGAAGGCGATCCGTCGCGACCTGCGCTACTGGGCGACGCGCCGCGCTACCGCGATCGAAACCGACGCACGACGCGACGGCATTGTCGGCTTCGGCTCGCGCGTCGTCTTTCGCCTGGCGGGAAAGGAGCGGGCCATCACGCTGGTCGGCGACGACGAAGCCGATCCGGCGGCCGGTCTGCTCGCCTTCTCCGCGCCCCTCTCGCGGGCAATGATGGGCGCGGAGGCGGGCGATCTGGTGGCGTTCAATGGCCGCGACGATGCGATCGAGATCATGTCGGTCGCATGACGCGGCCCGCCCGGCGATGATGCGCAGGCAGCAAAGTTGCTGGCGTGGGGTCGGCCGCCCGGTTTCGCTTGCGATGCGCGCCGCGCTGGGGGAACAGGCAGCATGACCACGCCATCCGCCCGACCCGATCGTCCACGTAGCGTGTTGCGCGCCTTCCTCGAGAGCGAAGCGTCCGGCGGGATCGTCCTGATCGCGGCGGCGGTGATCGCGCTGATCGTCGCCAACGGCCCGCTCGGCCCCGGTTATGTCGCCCTGCTGCACCGATACGTCGGGCCGCTGTCGGTATTGCACTGGATCAACGACGCGTTGATGGCGGTGTTCTTCCTGATGGTCGGGCTGGAGATCAAGCGCGAGCTGGTGGACGGGCATCTGTCGCGCTGGTCGGATCGCGCGTTGCCCGCGCTCGCCGCCGCCTGCGGCATGGTGGTGCCAGCGCTATTCTATCTGATCGCCACCGGCGGCGCCGCACACACCGCATCGGGCTGGGCGATCCCGTCCGCCACCGACATCGCGTTCGCGATCGGGGTAATGGCCTTGCTCGGACGGCGCGTCCCGACCTCGCTGATGCTGTTCCTCACCACGGTCGCGATTGTCGACGATATGGGGGCGGTCGCGATCATCGCGCTCGCCTATACCCGTCACCTGTCGCTGGTCGCATTGGCGGCAGCGGCGGCGATCCTCCTGGTGATGGTGGTGGTGAACCGGCGGGGTGTACGGCGGCTCGACGCCTATCTGCCGCTGGCGGCAGCGCTGTGGATCGCGGTATGGGCATCGGGCGTCCATGCGACGATCGCGGGCGTCCTCGCCGCCGCGACGATCCCGATCGACCGGAACGATGCGGTGTCGCCGTTGCACCGGCTGGAACAGGCATTGCATTCCTGGGTGGCATTCCTGATCGTGCCGCTGTTCGGCTTCGCCAATGCCGGCGTGTCGCTGGCCGGGGCGGGGCTGGCCACCCTGTTGCAGCCGATCCCGCTGGGCGTCGCGGCCGGGCTGTTCCTGGGCAAGCAGATCGGCGTGTTCGGGGCTGCCCGGCTGGCCGTGGCGCTCGGCTGGGCGCACAGGCCGGCGGGCGCATCGTGGTGGCAAGTCTATGGCACCGCGCTGCTCTGCGGGATCGGCTTCACGATGAGCCTGTTTATCGGCGCGCTCGCCTTCACCAACCCGGCCTATGTCGATGAGGTGAAGATCGGGGTTCTGGCGGGATCGATCCTGTCGGCGATGGCCGGCTTTGGCGTCCTGTGGATCGCGGCCCGGCCGGTGGCGAAGGAACAGTGATGACGGTGCTACGCTCGATCGACCCGGCTTATGGCACAACGGTATGGGAGGGGGCCGCCACCGCCCCCGAGCATTGCGCGACGCTGGTCGCCGGCGCACGCGCCGCACTGCGCCACTGGTCGCGCAGCCCGGTCGACGAACGGATCGCGATCGCGCGTCGTTACGCCGCCGTGCTGGAGGAACGACGCGACCTGCTGGCGGAGGCGATCGCGCGCGAAACCGGCAAGCTGCTATGGGAAACCCGCGCCGAAGCCGGATCGATGATCGGCAAGGTCGCGGTATCGATCGCCGCCCAGGCGGAGCGGGCCGGCACGCGCGATGCCGCCCTGCCCTTCGGCCGCGCGGTGCTGCGTCACAAACCCCACGGCGTGATGGCGGTGCTCGGCCCCTATAATTTCCCCGGCCATCTGCCCAATGGGCATATCGTGCCCGCGCTGCTGGCGGGGAACGCCGTCGTCTTCAAACCGTCCGAGGAAGCGCCATGGACCGCCGAGATCATGGTACAGGCATGGCGTGATGCCGGCTTGCCCGATGGCGTGCTGTCGCTGGCGCAGGGGGGCCGCGAGGTGGGTGCCGCGCTGATCGCGGCGGATATCGACGGATTGCTGTTCACCGGCTCCGCCGCCGCCGGGCGCGTGTTTCGTCACGCTTTCGTCGACCGACCGCATGTCATCCTGGCGCTGGAGCTGGGCGGCAACAATCCACTGATCGCCTGGGACGGCGATGCCGAGGCGGTGGCGGGCATCGCGATCCAGTCCGCCTTCGTCACCACCGGACAGCGCTGTTCGTGCGCGCGGCGGCTGATCGTGCCGCAGGGCGCCGCGGGCGATGCGATGATTGAGGCGCTGGCGGCGATGGCGGACCGCCTGCGCGTCGCCGCCTGGGACGAACCGGGCGATGCCTTCATGGGGCCGCTCGTGTCGCAGCGCGCGGCACAGGGCGTGCGGGCGGCGGTGGACGCGCTGGAGGCACGCGGCGCACGCGCGATCCGGCGGTTCGGCACCGTCGCCGGGCGACCCGACACCTTCGTCACGCCAGCCCTTTATGACGTGACCGGGCTGACGGTGCCCGACGCGGAGATCTTCGCGCCGGTGCTGACGGTGCGGCGCGTCGCCGACTGGGACGCGGCAATCGCCGCCGCGAACGACACCGCGTTCGGTCTGTCAGCCGGACTGATCAGCGCGGACGACGCGAAGTGGGAACAGTTCCTGCTCGACAGCCGCGCGGGGATCGTCAACCGCAACCGGCCGACCACCGGCGCGGCAGCGAACATGCCGTTCGGTGGCCCGGGCGAATCGGGCAACCACCGGCCCAGCGCTTATTATGCCGCCGATTATTGCGCCTGGCCCGTCGCCAGCTTCGAGGCCGCCGCGCCACTGGTCGAGCCGATCACCGGGCTGATCTGATCGGCCCCGCACGATACGCCCGCGCTTGCCGCTCCTCCGCGCGCCGCCTACGGTCGTGGCATCATGACCACGATCGCAATCTACAGCCTGAAGGGCGGTGTCGGCAAATCCACCCTGGCGGTCAATCTCGCGTGGTGCGCGGCGACGCAATCGGCGCGGCGCACCTTGCTATGGGATCTCGATCCGCAGGCGGCATCGAGCTGGATCCTGGGCGACGGCGGCCAGCACGATCAAGCACAGGCGGTGTTTTCGCGCGATCTCGCACCGACGAAGGTGATCACCGCCACCCGCTTCGACCGGCTGGACCTGCTGCCCGCCGACGCATCGCTGCGCGATCTGAACCACCTGTTCCGGGAGATCGACAAGAAGCGCCGCCTGCGCAAGATCGTCGCCGATCTGGGTGATCACGATATCGTCATCCTCGATTGCCCACCGGGGCTGACCGAAACCGCAGATCAAGTGGCGCGCGCCGCCGATCTGATCGTGGTGCCGGTGATCCCGTCGCCGCTGTCGCAGCGTGCCTTTGCGATGGTGGAGCGGCATTTCGGCGGGCAGGTGCCGATCATGCCGGTGCATGTGATGGTCGACCGCCGCCGCGCGCTGCACGTGCAGGCGATCGAGCGTCACCCCGACTGGCCGGCGATACCGATGGCCAGCGCGGTCGAAAACGCCGCCGCCCGTCGCCTGCCGGTAGCGGTCGCCGCGCCGCGGAGCCCGGTCGCGGCGGCGTTCACGCATCTGTGGCGGCGGATCGAGCGCCAGCGCGAACGGTGAGCGAGCCGCTCGACCCGTCGTTGCTGCTCGGCGCCTATTCGATGGGCGTGTTTCCGATGGCGGACAGCCGCGACGCCACGCGGGTCTATTGGGTCGAACCGCGCCGCCGCGCGATCCTGCCGCTTGACGGGTTCCACTGCTCGCGCTCGCTGGCCAAGGTGATCCGCGCGGATCGCTTCCGCGTCACCGTCGATCGCGCCTTCGGACAGATCATCGCGCTCTGCGCCGAGGCGGCGGAGGATCGCCCCGATACCTGGATCAATGCCGCGATCGAAGCGTCGTTCGTGCGGCTGCACGCGCTTGGCCTTGCCCATTCGGTCGAATGCTGGGACGGCGACCGACTGGCGGGCGGTCTGTACGGGCTGGCCCTCGGGCGCGCCTTCTTCGGCGAAAGCATGGTCAGCCGCGCCAGCAATGCGTCCAAGGTGGCGATCGCGTCATTGGTCGCGCGGTTGCGCGCCGGCGGCTTCACGCTGCTCGACTGCCAGTTCATGACCGAGCATCTCGCCACGCTCGGCGCGGTCGAGATCGACCGTGAGGCGTATATGGCGCGGCTCGCCGAGGCGCTCGACGGTACGACGCGCCACGAGGCGACCACCGCACCCTTCGATGCGATCGAGCGGGACGCGCTCGTCGGCGGCGCGGTGCCGGGGGCGGTGATTCTAAGCTATCTGCGGCCATAACGGCGCGACAGTGACGAAGCCGCCGCGCGTCAGCCCGCCCGTCAGTTGGCCGGGGGCTGCACGGCGGGGGCCGCCGTCGGGGGCGCGGTCGGGGCTGGTGCCGTCTCCCCCACCGCCTCGTCCGCCGGGGCGCCATCGTCGGGCGCGGCGGGCGCGTTTGTGGGCGCCACGCGGCGCGACGGGGTGGTCGCCGCCGGCTTTGGCTCCGGGAACGCGACGGTACAGCCCTTGGTCCACACGTCATACACGGGGTGCAGGACGACGTTCAGCGCGGGCCGCTCCTTGTAGAGCCAGCCCGAAAAGACGCGCCGCCAATGCGTATCGATACCGCGCACGTCGAGCTGGACGAAGGCGCCGGTCAGCTGTTCCGGTTCCCACGGCGCGGTGCGCTCGCAGGCGCGCAAATGAATGACCACATCGCCGACGCGCATCGATTGCCCCGGCTTCATCGTCACGTCGCGGCTCACCCCGTTACGCTTGTTGAGCAGCCCCAGTATCGCAACGCGCTGCGCCATCGGTGTGGTGCTGGCGTCGATCGCTTCCTGCGTGTTCAACGGCACGACGTCGTTCGCGCCGGTGGCCGCCGGCGATGGCGCGCCGATCGCATCGGGAACCGCCTTACTGATCGCTGGGCCGCCGGAACGGGGCGCGGGACCGTCGCCCAGGACGTGCAACCCCGCCCAGGTAGCGCCCGCCGCGGCGACCACGATCAGCCCGCCGATGGCGAGCGCGCGGTTCATGCGTCGGGATTCCACGCCTCATAATCGCCGGTGGCGGCGGCGCGATGGCCACCCTTTTCCAGCGCCCCCGACGGACGATAAGCCAGGGCGGTGCCGGTCATGTTGGGAACGGCGGGCTTCTGCCACTGGCGCGGCGGCGGCAACACCGCCGTGGGCACGCCATCGACTTGATGATGCAGCCAGCTGAACCATTCCGGGGGCACGCGGCTGCTGTCGTTGGCGCCGTTATAGATTACCCAGCGGCGCGGAATGCCGGCGGTATCCCGGCCACCTTCCCAATAGGTATTGCCCAGCGAATCCTCGCCCACCTGACGCTTGCCGCGCAGCCCGTAGAGGATCGTGCCCCAGCTAGCGCCGGTCCACCAGGTGAAGGGATTGAGA
>NZ_JBELIE010000135.1:0-8942 GCF_042091075.1 Sphingomonas sp.
CGTCGATTGGTGCGGATTTCATCGAACATCCGACCGTAATAGGGGCCGTAGGCATGCTCATATTGCAGGTCGAGCTTGTACTTCACCACCTCGACCGGGGCCGCGGTGTCACCGAACGGCTTGACCTCACCGACAGGGGCGTCAGCGGCGATGCGGAACCCTTCGATGGCAAGGATCGAGGTATCGACGCCGTCTGCCCACACCGCCTCGACCCGCGCATCGAGCGTCGGTTCCTCGTCGCCCAGGATGCGATGCGCAAAGTCATTGTCGCAGCCGTCGAGCCGGATCAACCCGATGGTGACCCCATCGACGGTCGTGAATCCGGTCAGGACGCCGGTCGCCGGTGCCTCGATGAACTCATATTCGCTTTCGCCATCGATCGGCGAGAAATCCTGTGCCGGCGCGATCACGATGCCCGATGCGAAACGGCTGCCGACGATCCGGCGGGTACCGATCTCGGCCAGGAACGTGCCCGTCGCCCTGCCAGGCGTGAGCGTGTAGGGCATGTTGAGTTCGGCATGCAGCGGGGGCATGTCGATCGCCCAGGTGTCGGGTGCTGACAGCATGTTCTTCGCTCCTTACGCGCCGAGCACGGCACAGCCGCGCAGATTGGCCCAGCCACCACCCGACTGGACGAGGGCGAGCTTGGCATCCTTGATCTGGGTATTCTCGGATTTACCCATCACCTGCGTCGCGCCCTCGATCAGACGGATCAGGCCGCAGGCACCGATCGGATTGGCGCCGAGGCACCCGCCGGAGGGATTGACCGGGATGTCACCATTCAGCTCGGTCGCGCCCGAGGCGATCAATTCGGCCGCACCGCCCGGCGGACACAGGCCAAGGCTTTCGTAATAGTTCAGCTCGAAACAGGTATAGGGTTCCTGCACCTCGACCACGTCGAACTGGCGGCGCGGATTGGTGATGCCGGCGGCACGATAAACGTGCTTCGCGGCAAGCGCGAGTGGCTCCGACAGCAGCAACGAACGCTCGGCGGCATTATCGGCCTCGCAACAATAGGCGATGCCGTGAATCCATGCCGGGCGATCGCACGATTTGTGCGCGACATGCTCGGCCGCCAGGACGATCGCCGCGGCACCGTCGGAAATCGGCGGCACGTCGAGAAGCTTGATCGGCCAGCAGAGCGGCTTGGACTCGAGCACCTCGTCGAGCGTCACTTCCTTCTTCACATGGGCATAGGGATTCGCGATCGCGTTCCTGCGATTCTTCACCGCCACGCGCGCCGCAGCTTCCTCGGTATGGCCGAGGACGTCCATCCGCGCGCGCCAATAGGCGGCGGAGAAACCCATGATGCCGACCGCGAATTCGCGGCCCCAGAAGGGATCGTACAGCGTCGAGATCGAATATTGCAGCGCGCCTTCCGAAAGCTTGTCGTAGGCGACGACGAGGGTTCGGTCAGCAAAGCCGCCCGCGACCTGATAATAGCCGGCAAGGCCACCGGCAAAGCCCGCGCCGCCGCCGCTCGTAACGCGGACGATCGGCTTCAGCTGCGCTCCGATCGCGTCTGCCACCCATTTTTCGGGCTGATTGACGGCGGCAAAAAGCACCGGCCCCGTCGCGATGACAACGGTATCGATGTCGTCCATCGTCAGCTTGGCATCGGCGAGCGCGCGATCCACCGCCTCGCGGACGAGGCCGGCCTGGCTTACGTCAGTACGACGGCGGGAGTGATGCGTCTGGCCGACGCCGACGATCCCGACATGACGTCCTTTGTTCAGATTGGCCATGGTCAAACCTCGAGAGTGAAGACGCAGTTGCTCTGCATGCCGACGCCGCCGGCGCCGTGGGCGATCGCCTTGGTCGGCCCGCCGGCCCCGCCGTTCAGGCCGTACAGCTCCGGAGTGGACAGCTGCCGCGCGGCGTGGGCCAGGCGCAGCAGCCCCGTCGCCATGATCGGATCTGCGGGCAGCGCGCCGCCCGAGCGATTGATCGCAACCTTGCCGCTGGTAGCGACGGACGCACCCTGCCCCGCCCCGGCGAGACCCAGCGCCTCGATCGCCATCAGCTCACCCACCGCGCTCGATCCACTCACCTCCGCCACGTCGGCGTCAGCGTCGGACCAGCCAGCCTTCCCATAAGCCATTCTGGCGGCCGCCTCGGCGGACGCCAGCGTCGCACCGTCCCGCGTTCCGAAGGCGTGTCGATCCATCGACGTGCCCATCCCGGTGATGAAAACCGGTGCGCGCGAGGCGCGACGCGCGATATCCTCGCGAGCGATCAATACCGCGACCGCGCCATCAACCGGGCGAGCCAGCATCAGCCGCGTCAGCGGGGTCGCCCCGGCTCCGGATTCGAGCACCGTATCCGCGTTGGGCACCTCATCGATTGCCACGCCGCCATTTTCTTCCGCCGCCGACCAGCGTGCCGCGACGAGTTCGGCGAGCTGGCGGTCCGAACCGCCATGCGCCTTGAGATAGCGTTGCGCCTGGATCCCGGTCGCCGCCTTATGCCCAAAGCCAACGGGACGCTGGTAGAACGGCTCGACCTGAGCATTCCAGAACGCATCGACGCTCGACTCGGATGGCTTGGAATAAGCGACGATCAGCCCCACGCTCGATGCGCCGGACCGGATCTTGTTCACCCCGTATAGCGCGGCCCACAGACCGTCTTCCTCAACCCGGGCCTCCTCCTTGTGGTGCGCGCCGAGCGCCCCGAGAAAGCCGCAGTTCGAGATGGACCTGCCGTCCAGAACGTCACTGCCGGAGTCGATCACGAAATCCACGTCGTCGAGGCTTATCCCGGTGCCCTTGAACACCGAGGCCACGACCGAGGAAATCAGATCGATATGCTGCGCACCGCTCCAGGCACCGCGCAACTCGGTCTGCGCCGAAGCGACGACCGCCACCCTGCTCAATCCCATCAGTTCACCCTCACCTTGGGGACCATGAATGGCCCCAGCTCCGGTTGCCGGCCACCGAGGTGCCGGTTTCTCGTTCGTCGCCTCAAACTAGGGTTGGTCGTTCACGGCTGTCAATTCGATAATCGACGGTTTGTCGGTTTTTTTCAACTCGGCCTTGCACGGCAAATCACGGCGTGGAATAAGGCTTTCAGCCAGCGCGCATTATCCGACAGTGAATCGGACAAGTCTTAGGAGGGGCGATGAGCCTGGATGTGACCGGCCGGTATCGCTACCCGCCCCCCGACGATGCATGGCTGGCGCTGGACACCGAGGACGTTCTCGATCCCGCGCTGCCGATCATCGACGCGCACCATCACCTCTGGACCGAGGGCGGCGCGCCCTATCTACTGCCCGAGTTATCGGCCGACCTGGCCGATGGACATGCCATCGCCTCCACTGTCTTCGTACAAGCACATTACGGCTATCGGGATGATGTGCCGGCGCACCTGGCCCCGATAGGCGAGACAGAGAAGGTCGCGGCGATCGCCGCGCGCGCCGCTGCCGACGGCATCACCACCCGTATCGCCGAGGGTATCGTCGCACATGCCGATCTGCTGCTCGGCGACGGCGTGGAGGCCGTGCTCGACGCCCATGAGGATGTTGCCGCAGGCGCCCTTCGGGGCATAAGGCACAGCGTATCGCGGGACGAGCACTTTCCCGACGGTATCGTCCTCCGTCCGGCACCCGCCGGCATGCTCGGCGACAGAAGCTATCGCGACGGTCTGGCGGCGCTGGCGAGGCGCGGGCTCAGCTACGACGCGATGCTGTACCACGCGCAAATTCCCGAACTGAGGGCGGTCGCCACCGCCCGGCCCTCGCTCAACATAGTGCTCGATCATCTGGGCTGCGTGCTCGGGGTCGGCCACTATGCAGCCCGGCAGGCCGAAACCCTTGTCGAATGGCGCCGATCGATGGCCGGTCTGGCGGCAAGCGACAATGTCGTCGTCAAGTTCGGTGGCCTGGGCATGATCATCTGCGGGGCCCGCTGGCATGAGGGCGCGAAGCCGCCCTCGTCATCAGACCTGGCTGCAGCGTGGCGCCCCCAATTCGAAACCTGCCTCGAACTCTTCGGCGCCGATCGCCTGCTATTCGAAAGCAACTTCCCTGTGGACAAGGCGATGTATTCGTATCGCACCCTGTGGAACGCCTTCAAGCGACTGGCGGCGGACCTCAGCGACGACGAACGACGCGCTCTTTTCTCCGGCACGGCATCGCGCGTCTATCGACTGCTTGATCCCGCGCATCTTCCGGAGCCGGCAAATGTTTAATCGGTCCGCTCATCTGTTCGCTCGCGAGCGTGATTGCCCCGCGAAGGTGGCGCTCCATTTCGAGGATCAGGCCATCACCTTCGCCGCACTCGCGGCACAGGTGCGAGCCATGTCCGCCGAACTGGCCCGTCAGGGCGTCGAACGTGGCTGCCGCGTCGGCATCATGCTGCCGACGTCGCCCGACTTCATCGTCGTCCAGCAGGCGCTGTTCCTCATCGGCGCGATCGTCTCTCCGCTGAACATTTTCTATCGTCCAACGGAAGTCGCGCATGTCGTCGCCAGCTGCGATCTGACTCACCTGATCGTGCATGCGGACCTGATCGACCGCGCGCCGACGGACTGCATCGGGCTACGCTCGTTGCGGAACGTGCTGATGATCGGCGGGGACGGCGGTGCGGTCACCTCCGGCATCGCTCCCTTGCAACCGGGGATAGCTGCCGGCGAAGGGCCGAAGCCTGCTGAGGTCGCCGCCGACGACATCGTGATGCTGCTGAACACCAGCGCGACGACCGGCAAGTCCAAGGGCGTCATGCTGACCGCAGCCAACCTTGCGGCAAATTACGATCGGACACCCGCCTGGCTCGGCCTTACCGCAGCAGATGTGATCCTCTGCGCGCTGCCACTCTACAACACATTCGGGCTCAACCAGGGCATCAACGCCATGCTGGTAACCGGAGCGACGATGGTGCTGCTGCCCCGTTTCGACGCCAGGAAATGCGTCGAGGCGATTTGCCGTTTCCATTGCACCTTCGTGCCGGCGGTCCCGACCATGCTGCAGAAAATCGTGGACGAGGTTCGACCGGGAAGTGCCGATCTCGAATCGGTCAAGCACGTGATGACGGGCGGTGCGCCCGTGCCGGCGCCGCTGCTTCGACGGGTATTGGCGACCATGGGCCCCGATACGGTCGTCCTGACCGGCTATGGACTGACGGAAGGCACTGCTCTCGTCACGCTCACTGCGGTACGCCTCGACGCCAGTGGGGATCTTGAACACGGCCGCACGATTGGCCGGGTGCTGGACGGCATGGAGCTCGCGATCCGCTCGGAGGGCGGAGAAATCCTTCCTCCGAACAGCGTTGGCGAGATCGTGGTACGCGGGCCGAACGTTATGGCGGGCTATCACAAGGCGCCCTACGACACGGCCGCCGCCATGGCCGATGGCTGGCTGCTGAGCGGCGACCTCGGATACATCGATACCGAAGGCTACGCCTTCATCGTCGATCGCAAGAAGGACGTCATCATCCGCGGCGGACAAAACATCTATCCGGCCGATATCGAGGAAGTGCTCTATCAGTGTGCGGGCGTAGCAGAAGCGGCGGTCGTCGGGATTGCCGATGACATGCTGGGCGAGGTCCCGGTCGCCTACGTGGCGCTGCAGCCAGCGGCCGACGTGAGTGCGTCCCGCCTCATAGAGCATTGCAGGGCCGAACTCGCCCACTACAAGGTGCCGGCCGAGATCGTGATCCGGCCCGAACTGCCGAAGGGCCCCACCGGCAAGATCCTGCGCCGTGCGCTGCGCCCGCAACAGGCGGCCGTCGCCTGAAATGCAGCCCGGTCCACCGAAACGTTCCGATTTCGTCGACGTCGACGGTCGAAGGCTTCACGTCGCGCGCTGGGGCGACCCACGCCAGCCGCCGATCATCCTCCTCCATGGCATGCGCGACCACGCACGAAGCTGGGACTGGATCGCAAGCGCGCTGGAGGATCGCTATCACGTCATCGCGCCCGATCTTCGGGGGCACGGCGACAGCGAATGGGCCGATGCCGCGAGCTACACTCTGGCGGCCTTCGTGCTCGACCTCGCCGATGTGGTCGCTGCTTTGGGACTCGAACGATTCGCCTTGGTGGGTCATTCGCTGGGCGGCGTGATCGCGGTACGCTATGCCGCCACCTTTCCCGAACAGGTTCGGGTGCTGTGCGGAATAGAGAGCATCGAGCTCCCGATCGTCCGCGACCAAATGGCGGAACCAAAAACCTATCCGGTCCGTCTGCGTCACTGGGTCGACGCCGAACGTGCCCGCCGTCGTCGGCAGGTGCGGACATACGCGACGGTCGATGAAGCGGTCCAGCGGATGCGCGACGGCCAGCCGACGCTGGACGATGCAACGATCCGTCATCTCACCGAACATGCCCTCGACCGCGACGCCGACGGAGGCTGGCACTGGAAATACGACAACGCCGCCCGGCTCCGCCCCCCCGACGATGCGTCAGGTCATGATCTCGACGCGGCGCTGACCGCCATCTCATGCCCGACGCTGCTCTTTTATGGCGATGCCAGCTGGATCCCGGTCCCTTCGAAGGAACGGCTCGATCGTATTCCGAACTGCGGCATTCGGATCTTCGCCGGGGCGAGCCACTGGCTCCACCACGAACAGCGCGAAGCCTTCCTCGCCGATCTTACCCCCTTCCTAGCCATGCCAACGGAAAGACCCATTCATGCGTGAAGCCGTCATCGTCTCCACCGCCCGCACGGGCATCGCCCGTGCATTCAAGGGCGCCTTCAACGATACCGATGCACCGGCCCTGACGGCGCACGTCGTCCGCGTGGCCATCGAACGCGCTGGCATCGATCCGGCACGCGTCGACGACATCATCCTCGGCGTCGGTACGCAATGGGGAACACAGGGAGGCAACATCGGCCGCACGACGGTGTTCGCGGGCGATCTGCCGATCAGCGTCCCCGGGACGACGCTTGACCGGAAGTGCGGCTCGGGACTGACCGCTCTCGCCTTCGCCGCGCGCGGCATCATGTCTGGGGACATCGACGTCGCGATAGCGGGTGGGGTCGAATCAATCACCCATACCCGCAACAGCCATGCGCCGACCTATCGCTCGCAGCCCCGGATCGTCGTCGATGGCGCGCGGCACGCCTACATGGCGATGATCGAGACCGCCGAACTGGTCGCGGAGCGTTATGGCATCAGCCGCGAGGCTCAGGACGCCTTCGCTGCCGAAAGCCATCGTCGCGCGGCCGCCGGCCAGGAGGCGGGCCGCTTCACCGCGGAAATTGCCCCGATGACGGTCGAGAAGAACGTCGTCGAAAAGGACGGGAGCGTCTCGGCCCGCGAAACCGTGACCATCGATCGCGACGAGGGCGTGCGCGCCGATACCACCATCGAGGGCCTGGCTCGACTGAAGCCGGTCTGGAAGGACGGGCAGATCGTCAAGGAAGGCCGCTTCGTCACGGCCGGCAACGCCAGTCAGCTCTCCGACGGCGCCTCGGCCCAGGTGGTGATGGACCGGGAGACGGCCGAAGCGGAAGGTCTGCCGATCCTCGGCATCTACCGCGGCTTTCAGTCGGCGGGCTGCGCTCCCGAAGAGATGGGGATCGGACCCGTCTTTGCGATTCCGAAGCTGCTCGAGCGCGCTGGTCTGACGGTTGACGACATCGGCCTTTGGGAGATTAACGAGGCCTTCGCCAGCCAGCTTCTCTATTGCCGCGATCACCTTGGCATCGATCCCGAGACGCTGAACGTTGACGGTGGCGGCATCGCCGTCGGCCACCCGTTCGGCATGACCGGCAGCCGATTGGCGGGACATGCGCTGATCGAGGCGAAACGACGCGGCGTGCGCTGGGCCGTCGTCTCGATGTGCGTCGCGGGCGGCATGGGCTCGGCCGGTCTGTTCGAAATTCCCAACTAAGGGATCTGCACGATGACCGAGATGCGCTTCGACGAGGATGTCGTCATCGTGACCGGCGCCGGCCGCGGACTTGGCCGCGAACATGCGCTCGCCTTCGCCTGTCGCGGCGCCGCCGTGGTGGTCAACGATCTGGCGGACGGGACCGACGCATCTCCCGCACATGAGGTGGTCGCGGAGATCACGGCGGCAGGAGGCCGGGCGATCGCCGTCTGCGGCTCGGTCTCCGACACCGAGGACGCGGCCATGATCGTCGAGGCCGCGCTGCGTGCATTCGGTCGCATCACCATCCTCGTCAACAATGCCGGCGTCATCGACTTCGCTCCGCTGACCGACATCAGCGACGCGGCGTGGGCACGGATGATCGCCGTTACGCTGGACGGCACCTTCAACATGACCCGGGCGGTCTGGCCGCATTTTGTCGAACGGGGCTACGGCCGCGTCATCAACACGACCTCGAACGCCGGCTTCGCCGGGAACGACACGCTTGTTCACTACGGGGCGGCCAAAATGGGCGTGGCCGGCTTCACTCGTGCGCTGGCGCAGGAAACGAAGGGTACCGGCATCCGGTCAACGCCATCGCCCCAATGGCAGTGACCCGCATGAACCGTGAGGCCTTCTTCGGCGGAGCCGAGGTGCAGGCGGACGACTGGCAGGCCGATATCCGCGACGGCAGGGTGCCGATGGGGCCGCCCGCGATCGTCTCGGCCACCGTCCTGTGGCTGGCACATGCCACCACTCACATCAATGGCGAGATCTTCACCACATCGTCCGGCAAGGTCGCGCGCGTTGCCTTCCTGATCGGTCAGGGCTTCTTCGACCCCAATCACGGGCCCGAGGATTTGCGCGACCATGCTTCCCAGATCCGCTCGCTGAACGACGCTTTCGAACCGGCCTGTACCGCGGACGAACTAGGGCTCATTCCCCCGCTGTTCGCTGCGCCCTGACGTTGCTACACTCATTGAAACACTTTACCGAATGTTTGTCGGTTTTATCATGATGGCTTCGGCGAGATTTTCCACGAAGGAACAGCGATGATTGACAAGTCCGTGACCAGCGCGATGGAGGCCATCGCCGATCTTCAGGACGGTGCCGCCATCATGATCAGCGGCTTCGGG
>NZ_JBELIE010000136.1:0-8806 GCF_042091075.1 Sphingomonas sp.
CGAGCGGCGCGTCGAGCAAATTGGCATAAGGGGCGCGCTCCGGTGCGGCGCGTGCCGGGCGCGGCCCCAACCAGGCGGGCTGATCCCCTGACGCTGGAGTCACCTCGATCACCGGCGTTCTGGGCGGCGGCAGCGTCGATCGCGCCGCCGGGGCGGCGGCGGCACGATCGCCGTTGCCAGCGGCACCCCCATCACCTTCCGTGCTGCCGCAGGCCGCGATCGGCAGCAGGAAAGGAAGCAAGCATCGACGCATGCCGCATAAAAGCGCGAACCGGCGGCGTCGTTCCGATCACGCCCTTCCCCGCCCCGGCGCGACCGCGTACACCCTGGTGCATGAGGTCGATTGTCGCCGCTGCCGTCGCATCGTTCGCCATGCTGGGCGGCTGTGCCTATCCCTATGCGCCCCGCGCGCTGCCGCTGCCGACCCAGCCCGCACCGCCGGCGCGCGCGATCGCGATGCCGGTTGCGCCCGCGATGCATCCGGTCGCCGGGGCGCCGGCCGAACTGCGCCCGACAGTGACCATCCTGATCTCCATCGACGGATTTCGCCCCGACTATCTCGATCGCGGCGCGTCTCCGCATCTCACGCGACTGGCGGCCGACGGGGTGACGGCGGCGATGCGGCCGTCCTTTCCCAGCAAGACATTTCCCAATCACTGGACGCTCGTCACCGGGATGGTGCCCGATCATCACGGCATCACCGCCAATCGCATGGAAGATGTCGCGCGACCGGGTGAGGTGTTCACGATGGCGAGCGACGATCCCTTCTGGTGGAATGAAGCCGAGCCCATCTGGGTCACCGCGGAGCGCGCTGGCCTGCGCACCGCGGCGATGTTCTGGCCCGGCAGCAATGTCGCCTGGGGCGGGACAAAAGCCGCGGCGTGGCCGCATGACGTGATCGGCGGCACGCGCCCGGACGAGTGGCAGCATTTCGACCAGGCTGTCGACGGGCGCCAGCGAGTCGATGCGATCCTCGACTGGTTGCGCCGCCCGGCCGCGACGCGCCCGCAACTACTGACGCTGTATTTCGACACCGTCGATACCGCCGGGCACCGATTCGGCCCGTTCGATGCCCGCACGACGCAGGCGGTGGCGGAGGTGGACGCGCGGATCGGCGATTTGCTCGTGGGGCTGAGGGCACTGCGACAGCCGGCGAACCTCGTGATCGTCTCGGATCATGGCATGGCGCCCATCTCGCCGGATCGCGTGATCGCGATGGACCGTATTGTCGCGCCGGCGGACGCACGCCTTGTAGAGGCGGGCCCCTATGCCACGATCGTCCCCGCCCCCGGCCGCGAGGCGGTGGTGGAGGCGGCATTGCTGGCGCCGCACCCGCATATGCAATGCTGGCGGAAGGGCGCGTTGCCCGCACGCTTCCGCTACGGCGCCAACCCGCGCGTCCCGCCCATCCTGTGCCTTGCCGAAGACGGCCGTGACGGTGGCTGGACGATCGGCCGGACCGGCAATGACGAGGAGACGCGGAATCGCGGCGCGCATGGTTATGACAATGACGCTCTCGATATGCGCGCCTTGTTCATCGCCAGCGGCCCCGCCTTCGCGCGCGGCAAGCGCTTGCCCACGTTCGACAATGTCGATGTCGCACCGTTACTGCGCGATCTTCTGGGATTGCCCGCCAGGTCGGGGCTCGACGGCGATGACCGGCCGTTCCGCACCGTGCTGCGGCGATAAGGGAAGGATCAGGTATGGAGTATTTCGAGGATCTGGCGGTCGGAGAGGTGCACCGCTTCGGTGCCTATGCCGTCACGCGTGAGGAGGTCATCGATTTCGCGTCAAAATACGATCCGCAACCCTTCCACCTTTCCGATGAGGCGGCGGCAGCCACCCATTTCGGCCGGCTATCGGCGAGCGGGTGGCACACATGCGCGATGGTGATGGCGATGCTGGTCGAGGATCTGAAGAAGCATCAACGCGCTAGCCTCGGCTCCCCTGGGATCGACGAATTGCGCTGGCTGAAACCCGTCTACCCGGGCGATATCCTGTCCTGCGAGAATGAGGTGATCGAAAAGCGCGTCTCTCAATCGCGGCCGGAAATGGGCATTTTCAAAAGCCGGCTGACGGTCACCAATCAGGACGGTGTCGCCGTTATGACGATGATCTCCAACGGATTGATCGCGACCCGCGGATAATGATCACCGGGCGGCGGCGATGCGATGTCGCCACCACCCGGCGGACGGCCGATTAGCGCCGGCGGGGCGGACGGAATGCCCGGTTCGGACGAGGCGTGCGATACCCCTCCGCCCGGTTTTCGCGCCGCAGATCACGATAATCGTTGCGCACGTCATTACGATAGTCGCGCCGTGCGTCGCGATTGGCATCGCGGAACTGGTCGCGCGTCAACCCGCCGCCACGATAGGCTTGGCGGTTGTCGCGCAGATCCCCGCGATAGTCGCGTCGTTCGTTTCGCACGTCGCGACCGAAATTGGCCCAATTGTCGCGGACGTCGCGATTGCCCCAGCCGTTGCGCCGGCTCTGCCAATATCGCTGCTGCGCGCCATTCCAGCGGAATGGGCGGCGATAGCGATCGTACACGTAGACGCCCGTGCCCGGATAATAATAATCGCCGTACCAGCCGTAATAGCTAGGCGCGCCGGCATAGCCGTAACCGCCGCCATAATAGCCGTTCCCGTAATAGGGATCGCCATAATAGCCGCCGTTGCCGTAGCCGACCGAGACGCCGCTATAACCATAACCGTCGGTGCACGCGGTCGTGGCAAAGGCAAGGCCACCGAGCAGGGCCGTCGCCGCCCATCGTGTGAGACTCATCGTCACTCTCCTGACCCTCGAAGGGTTCGGCGGCAGATACGCACCGCCGGTATACAGCAAACGAGGGTCGGATGGCGTGGTTCCGGTGCCATGCTGGGATGTCCGGAAGCGGGACATCGGTTGGTGGCAAACTGGAGGGCGAAGCTGACGCCATCGCCTGCAAAGAACGAGCGACGATCGGCGCGCGACGGTCAGTCGCCGGGGTAGGAGACCAGCGCATCGACCGCGATACCGTCGTCACGCAGCAGCGCGGCACCACCAAGATCAGGCAGGTCGATCACGAACTGTGCCTGATCGATCAACGCCCCCGCACGACGCAGCAGCCGCACCGCCGCGCGCGCGGTACCGCCGGTCGCGATCAGATCGTCGACCAACAGGACGCGCGCACCGGGTGCCAGCGCATCGGCGTGCATGGCGATCCGGTCCTGACCGTATTCAAGCGCATAATCCTCCGCGATCGTCGCCCCCGGCAGCTTGCCGTCCTTGCGGATCAGCAGCACGCCGGCACGAAGCGGCACGGCCAGCGCGGCGGCGAACAGGAAACCGCGCGCCTCGATCCCCGCGACCAGATCGACCGTGCCGCGCGTCGCTGCCACCATCCGCTCCACCGTCGTGGCAAGCCCCGTCGGCGAGAGAAGCAGCGTGGTGATATCGCGAAACTGGATCCCCGGCTTGGGAAAGTCAGGAATGGTACGAATTAGCGCCGCCAGATCAGCATGCTCGCCGCTCATCATCACCCCCGTGGCTCAAAAAAGAAGCCCCGGCGCGAGGGCCGGGGCTTGGCATGTCGTATCGGCCACCGTCCGCCGCGCGGATGGCGGGCACCGATCAATGTTTCACGTCGCGCCAGACGTTCTGATAGGCACCCCAGACGAGATAGATGAAGATCGCCAGGAAAATCACCGCGGCCAGGCCCGCCGCGTGACGCGCTTCCAGATTGGGCTCCGCGGTCCAGGTCAGGAACGCCGCCACGTCTCGCGCCATCTGGTCACGGGTGGCCTTGGTGCCGTCGCTATAGGTCACCTGCCCGTCCGAGGTCAGCGGCGGGGGCATCGCGATATTGAGGTTGGCGAAATACGGGTTGTAGTGCAGGCCGCTCGGCGTTTTCGCATCCGGGAATTTGCGCAGCAGTTCCGCCGGCTGGTTGCGATACCCGGTGATCAGCGCATGGACGTAATTCGGGCCATCTTCCCGCGCCTTTGTGATCAGCGACAGGTCAGGCGGCAGCGCATTGTTGTTCGCCGCGCGCGCAGCGACCTCGTTCGCGAAGGGCGACGGGAAATGGTCCGACGGCAGGTTCTTGCGAGTCGCCGCCTCACCCGTCTCCGGGTTCACGGATGGCTGTTCGATCACCCACTGATTGGCGATCGCCTTCACCTCGGCCTCGGAATAGCCGATCTTCTGCAAGTCGCGGAAGGCGACATATTTCAGCGAGTGGCAGGCGGCGCAGACTTCCTTGTAAACCTGGAACCCGCGCTGAACCTGCTCGCGATCGAACTTGCCGAAGAGGCCGGCCGACGAGAGATGAATATCCTCCGGATGCAGGTGGAATTCATGCTCCGCCGATTCCCGCGCCGGGTTCTGGATCGCTTCCTTGGCGGTGAAGAACAGCGCCAGCGCGAGCACGAAGACGAACCCCGCGCCGATCACCAGTGAAATGAGACGAGCCATTGTCTTGATTGTCCCCTATTCGTCTCGTTTCGATCAG
This sequence comes from Sphingomonas sp., assembly GCF_042091075.1. GTDB lineage: Bacteria > Pseudomonadota > Alphaproteobacteria > Sphingomonadales > Sphingomonadaceae > Sphingomonas. The sequence continues at coordinate 4,493 of NZ_JBELIE010000136.1, forward strand.
CCGGCCATCGCCGTCTGCGCGGGCGAGGTGCCGCCATGCTTCGCCAGCACAGCCTCGGTGATCGAGTTGGGCAGCGGGCGCGGCTTCTCCGCCGCCGAAACCAGCGGCAGGATGATCAGGAAGTGCGCGAAATAATATGCCGCGGCGATCTGCCCGAGCATCACGTTGCGCGCGGTCGCCTCGGCGCCGCCGACATAGCCCAGCACCAGCACGTCGACGACGAGGACGGCCAGGAACCAGCGATAGGTGGGGCGGTAATTCGCCGAGCGAACCGGCGAATTGTCGAGCCACGGCAGGAAGAACAGCAGCAGGATCGAGCCGAACATCGCCAGCACGCCCCACAGCTTCGCCGGCAGGATGAAATCGGCGGTGAAGCTCTTCAGGATCGCGTAGAACGGCAGGAAATACCATTCGGGCACGATGTGCGCCGGGGTCGAGAGCGGGTTCGCCTCGATGTAATTGTCCGGGTGGCCGAGCAGGTTGGGCGAGAAGAAGATCAGCGCGGCGAAGATCAGGAAGAACACCGCGACGCCGACGCCGTCCTTGGCGGTGTAGTACGGGTGGAACGGCACCGTGTCCTGCTCGCCCTTCACGTCGACGCCGGTCGGGTTGTTCGACCCCGGGATGTGCAGCGCCCAGATGTGCAGGATGATGACGCCCGCGATCACGAACGGCAGCAGATAGTGGAGCGAGAAGAAGCGGTTGAGCGTCGCGTTATCCGGCGCATAGCCTCCCAGCAGCCAGACGCGGATCGTCTCGCCCACCAGGGGAATTGCCGAGAAGAAGCCGGTGATGACCTGCGCGCCCCAGAAGCTCATCTGCCCCCAGGGCAGCACGTAGCCCATGAACGCCGTTGCCATCATCAGCAGGAAGATGACCACACCGAGCAGCCACACCATCTCGCGCGGCGCCTTGTACGAACCATAATACAGACCGCGGCCGATATGGATGTACACCACGGCGAGGAACATCGATGCGCCATTGGCATGCGCATACCGCAGGAACCAGCCGGCGTTCACGTCGCGCATGATCTGTTCGACCGAGCCGAAGGCGACCCCGGCATTGGCTGCATAATGCATCGCCAACACCACGCCGGTGACGATCTGGCATACCAGTGCCGCGCCCGCGAGCACGCCGAAGTTCCAGAAATAGTTGAGATTGCGCGGGACCGGATAACCGGCACCGATCGCATTGTAGACGAGGCGCGGCAGCGGCAGCTTCTCGTCCAGCCACCGCATCAGCGGTTGCTTCGGCTCATAATGCTTGGCCCAGGGAAAGCTCATTTCTCTATCTCCCCTCAGCCGACCGTCACGACGGTGTCGGAATTGAATGCATATTCGGGCACGGTCAGGTTCTTCGGCGCCGGTCCCTGCCGGATGCGGGCCGCGGTGTCATAGGCCGAGCCGTGGCATGGGCAGAAATAGCCGCCGAACGGCCCCTTGTTCTCGCCCTCGCCAGCCCCCAGCGGCACGCAACCGAGATGGGTGCACACGCCGAGCGTGATCAGCCAGTTCTTCTTGCCCGCCTTCGTCCGCTCTTCCAGCGTCTGCGGGTCGCGCAGCGACGACACGTCCACCGCATCGGCGGCGGCGATTTCCGCCGGGGTCAGGTTGCGCACGAACAGCGGCTGCTTGCGGAACGACGCCTTGATCGCCTGCCCGGGCTGAATCTTCGAAATGTCGATCTCGGTGGTCGACAGCGCGAGCACGTCGGCCGACGGGTTCATCTGATTGATCAGCGGCAGGACGATCGCGACCGCGCCGACGCCCGCGAAGGACACGGCGGCGATATTGATGAAGTCGCGACGGCGCGGATCGTGCGTTTCCTCATGATAGGGCGCGGGATTCTCGCCCGGGGGAATCGTATTCTCTGCTGTCGCCATTCGCGTCAAACCTCTACCCGTTCCTTGGCGGCGGATCGTTTCGATGCCGATGCGACATACCCACCCCGCCGACAGCCTGCCCGTCCCCACGGCGGCTTCGCGGCGTGATAGCCATGCCGACGCGCGTTTGCCAACAGCATTTTGCGTTCGATCGCCGACACGCCTAGGCACTCCGCGATGCGCCTTGCCCTGTATCAGCCCGATATCGCCGGCAATGTCGGCACCTTGTTGCGGCTCGGCGCGTGCCTGGATGTCGCGGTCGACCTGATCGAGCCGATGGGATTCGCGTGGAGCGACCGTGCCCTGGCGCGCGCGGGGATGGATTATGCCGCCCAGGTGACGGTGCGTCGCCATGCCGACTGGGATGCATTCCTGGCCACCGTCGACGGGCGGCTGGTACTGGGCACGACGCGCGGCGCCACCCCGCTGCATCGCGCCACGTTCGAAACGGGCGACATCCTTCTTCTCGGCAGTGAGGGTGCGGGGGTGCCCGACGGGGTGCACGATCGCGCCGATGCGCGCGTTCGCGTGCCGATGCGCGCCGGGCTGCGCTCGCTCAACGTCGCGATCGCAGGGGCGTTGCTGCTCGGCGAGGCGCTGCGCCAGACCGGCGGGTGGGACAAACTCACCGATTGACCGGCGCCAGCGGGGCGGCGATGGCGGGGCATGGACCTGGACGATCAACAATCGCTGGCGCGCGGCTGGTTCGAGCAGCTACGCGACCTGATCTGCGCCGAATTCGAAGCGATCGAGCGCGCGGCGGGTTCGGATGCGTGTTTCACCTACACGCCATGGGATCGTACCGATCCCGCGGGCATCCCCGGCGGCGGCGGCGTGCGCGGCGTGATGAAGGGCCGCGTCTTCGAAAAGGTCGGGGTCAACGTCTCCACCGTCGGCGGCACGTTCGAGGGTGAGTTCGGCAAGACGATTCACGGCGCGGCGGACGATCCACGTTTCTTCGCCACCGGGATCAGCCTGGTCGCGCATATGGCCAACCCGCACGTCCCGGCGGTGCACATGAATATGCGGTTCCTGCGTACCACGAAGCAGTGGTTCGGCGGCGGCGCCGATCTCAATCCGCCATTGCCGGTGGCGGAGGATACGGAGGCGTTCCACGACGCGCTGCGCCGCGCCTGTGACGCGCATGACGCGACATATTATCCGCGCTTCAGGAAATGGGCGGACGAGTATTTCTTCATTCCGCACCGCAACGTGCACCGCGGCGTCGGCGGAATCTTCTACGATCATCTGGAGGGCGATTTCGACGCCGGCTTCGCGTTCACCCAGGATGTCGGGCGCGCGTTCCTCGACATTTATCCGCGCATCGTGCGGCGGCGCATGGAGGAGCCCTTCACCGCCGGGGACATCGCGACGCAGCGCGCCTGGCGCGGGCGCTATGCGGAGTTCAACCTCGTCTATGACCGCGGGACGCTGTTCGGATTGAAGACCGGCGGCAATATCGATGCCATCCTGATGAGCCTGCCCCCGCTGGCGACATGGGAGTGATCGAAAGCGCCCGCCGATGAGCGGGCTGATCCGCGTCGCCGACGATCAGCTAGCGACGATCGTCACCACGCTGGAGATGACTCGTCGCCCGCCGCTGCGCGCGATGCCGGAGGCGCCGTTGCGGCTGGTACGCTGGCAGGCGCCGGCCCCCGAAAGATATCGCTTGCTGTTCACCCGCGTCGGCGCGCGCTGGCTATGGTATTCGCGGCTGGCGATGACCGACGCGGTGCTGACCGCGATCATCCACGACCCACAGGTGTGGGTGTTCGCCGCGATCGACCGGCACGGAGTGGAGGTCGGCATGGTCGAACTCGACTTCCGCGAGGCCGGCGCGTGCGAGATCGGCTATTTCGCGCTGGTGCCGGAACTGGCCGGGCGCGGGTTCGGCCGCTGGTTGATGGCGCAGGCGCTGGCCCATGCCTGGCGCCGGGACGTAACGCGCGTGTGGCTGCATACCTGTACGCTGGATCACCCGTCCGCGCTCAATTTCTACCGGGCGCAGGGCTTCGTCGCGGTCGCCCGCACGATCGAGACCTTCCCCGATCCGCGGGCGATCGGCCTGTTGCCGCCAGACAGCGCGCCTCAAGTGCCGCTGCTGGCCCGCAAGCGATAGAAGACGGTGCCGACCAGCAATACCGCCACGGCATAAAAGGCGCCGACCGCGGTGATCGCGGCATCGACGAGCGCCAGCAGCAGCGGATTGTCATGCCCCGGCCCACGCAGCCATTCGTCGCCCGACATCAGCGGGACGACGACGATCCATTGCGCCAGAAACAGCGTGACCAGCGCCCCGGTAATCGCCCAACCGTGGCCGCGGGTCATCGCCAGGCTGACCCGCAGCGCCTGTCCCGCGCCGAGATCGGGGCGGCGCGCCAGTATCGGGATCGCCGCGATCAACCGGGCCTGCACGTACAGGCCCGGAGATC
>NZ_JBELIE010000137.1:0-8859 GCF_042091075.1 Sphingomonas sp.
GCGGAACATCGGATCCTCCAGCGCGCGTCCGGTGCCGATCGCGACGCAGATCAGTGGATCGTCCGCCACGGTGACGGGCAGCCCGGTTTCGTCGCGCAGCACCTCATCCAACCCCTGCAGCAGCGCACCGCCGCCCGTCAGCACGATTCCCTGGTCGACGATGTCCGCCGCCAGTTCCGGCGCGGTATTCTCCAGCGCGATCCGCACGCCATCGACGATCGTCGCGACCGGCTCACTGACCGCCTCGGCGATCTGCGCCTGATTGATCTGGATTTCCTTCGGGACGCCGTTGACCAGATCGCGCCCCTTGATGTGGACGGTCTTGCCGATGCCGTCGACCGGCGGCTTGGCGCAGCCCAGTTCCTGCTTGATTCGCTCAGCGGTCGCTTCGCCGATCAGCAGATTGTGGTTGCGGCGGACGTAGCTGACGATCGCCTCGTCCATCTTGTCGCCGCCGACGCGCACCGACGTGGTATAGGCGAGCCCGCGCAGCGACAGCACCGCGACCTCGGTCGTGCCGCCGCCGATATCGACCACCATGCTGCCGACCGGCTCGGTCACCGGCATGTCAGCGCCGATCGCCGCCGCCATCGGCTCCTCGATCAGATAGACCGCGCTGGCGCCGGCATTCTGCGCGGCGTCGCGGATCGCGCGGCGCTCCACCTTGGTCGAGCCCGAGGGGACGCAGATCACGATCTCCGGCCAGCGCATGAAGCGGCGACGGCCATGCACCTTCTCGATGAAATATTTGATCATCTGCTCGGCGACATCGATATCGGCGATCACGCCGTCGCGCAGCGGGCGGATCGCCTCGATCGTCCCCGGCGTCTTGCCCATCATCAGCTTGGCATCGTCGCCGACCGCCTTGACGCGCTTCTGCCCGTTGATCGTTTCCACTGCGACCACCGACGGTTCGTTCAGCACGATTCCGCGACCGCGCACGTATACCACGGTGTTCGCGGTTCCGAGGTCGATCGCCATGTCATGCGAGGTCATCTTGAACAAGCGCGAGAATACCATTGACGTTGCTGTCCGTTGCCTTTGGTCGCCGGGAGTATGTCCGGCCGTGGTCGTCCGTCTCCCGGTCGCACCGGTGATCGTCTTTCGACGGCGTCTGCGGGGTCGCGGGATGCGGTCGATTGGGCTAGGGACTGTCCTGTGTCAATACGTCGCCTACCCACGCATCTGGTCAATCGCATCGCCGCCGGTGAAGTGGTCGAAAGACCGGCCAGTGCGTTGAAGGAATTGGTCGAGAATGCGATCGATTCCGGGGCGTCGCGCATCGCGGTGGTGCTGGCCGCGGGCGGGATCGAGCGGATCGAGGTTTCCGACGACGGGTGCGGCATGGCACCGGCCGAAATCGCGCTGGCGCTGGAGCGGCATGCCACCTCCAAATTGCCCGACGAGGCGATCGATCGAGTCGTCACGCTGGGGTTTCGCGGCGAGGCGTTGCCGTCGATCGCTTCGGTCGCGCGGCTGACGATCGAGAGCCGGCCCCGCGGCATGGAAGGGTGGTCGCGCACGGTGAACAATGGCGTGCTCGAGCGTGACGGCCCTGCCGCGCTGCCGCCGGGTACGCGGGTGGTGGCGGAGGCCTTGTTCGCGCACGTGCCTGCGCGTCGCAAGTTCCTGCGCTCGCCGCGTGCCGAATATGCGGCGTGCCTCGACGTCGTCCGGCGGCTGGCGATGGCGCGGCCCGATATCGCCTTTACCGTCGAGCATGACGGGCGCCGCACCCTGTCGGTCGTCGCGGCGGAAGGACGGCCGGCGCGCGTCGCGGCGCTGACCGACCGCGCGCTCGCCGACAACAGCGTGACGATCGACCTGGAGCGCTAGGGCCATGTGCTGGGCGGCGTGGCGGGATTGCCCACTTTTCATCGCGGGGTGGCGGACCACCAATATCTGTTCGTCAATGGCCGCCCGGTGAAGGACCGCCTGTTGATCGGCGCGATCCGAGGCGCCTATGCCGAGATGATGCCACGCGACCGGCATGCGGTGGTGGCGCTGTTCATCGATGTGCCGCCGAGCGAGGTCGATGTGAACGTGCACCCCGCCAAGACCGAAGTACGTTTCCGCGATCCCGCGCTGGTCCGCGGCATGATCGTCTCGGGGCTGCGTCGTGCGCTCGACGCGGCGGGGCACCGCGTGGCGCATGAGGCGCCGGCCGACGTGATGGGATTGTGGCGTCCCGAGTCGCCCGGTGGCGATCCGCTTAGCGGCACCGCCGGGCCGGCGGCGCCGGCCTTCTGGTCGAATCCGGACGAATTGGCCTTCACCCCCGGCGGCCACGCGGTCGGCATGGTGGCGGATCGCCGTACCGGCTTCACCGTCCCGCCGCCGCTGGCACGTGCCGAGCCCGCCTGGGCGCCCCCGCCGGAGCGCGCGGACTTCCCGCTCGGCGTCGCCAGGGGGCAAGTGGCGCGAACCTATATCGTCGCCGAGGCGCAGGACGGGTTGGTGCTGGTCGACCAGCACGCCGCGCACGAGCGGCTGGTGCTGGAGCGGATGCGGGCCGCGCTGAACGGCGGGCGCGTGGCGTCGCAGGCGCTGTTGCTGCCCGAGGTGGTCGAGCTGGACGAGGCCGCGTGCGATCGGCTGGAGGTGCGAGCCGCCGAGCTGGCGGATTTCGGCCTCGAAATCGAGCGCTTCGGCGCGCGCGCGATACTGGTCCGCGCGACGCCGGCGTTGCTGGGGCAGGGCGATCCGCGCGGGCTGGTCACCGATCTGGCCGATGAACTGGCCGCCTATGACGAGGCATTGTCGCTGCGCGAGCGGCTTGATGCGGTGGCGGGAACGATGGCCTGCCACGGGTCGGTTCGCGCCGGGCGCGTCCTGTCGGTGGCGGAGATGAACGCGCTGCTGCGCGAGATGGAGGTGACCCCGCATTCCGGGCAGTGCAACCATGGCCGGCCGACCTGGGTGAAGCTGGCGCATGGCGATATCGAGAAACTGTTCGGGCGACGCTGACCGATGGTACGTCATCCGCGAAGCGATTGGTTGCTGGCGGCGTGCCTGTCGTGGCTGGCGGGCTATGTTGACGCGCTTGGGTTCCTGCGCATGGGCGGGTTGTTCGTTTCGTTCATGAGCGGCAATTCGACGCGACTGGCGGTCGGATTGGTGCGTGATCCGGCGGTGGCCAGGCTGGCGGCGGGACTGGTCGGCGCGTTCATCGTCGGGGTGATCCTGGGCGCTCTGGTGGCCGGCCGGCGCCCCCGCCGACAACGGGCGGCGGTGCTGGCGCTGGTGACGCTGCTGCTGGGTGGCGCGGCGATCCTGTCCGGCGGCACGGCAGCGCGCTGGACCGTGTTTGCGCTCGCGATGGCGATGGGCGCGGAAAACGCGGTGTTCCTGCGGGACGGGGAAGTCAGCATCGGCGTGACCTATATGACCGGCACGCTGGTCAAGCTCGGTCAGCGCATCGCGCTGGCCCTGCGGGGTGGCGCGCGCTGGGGCTGGGTGCCGTATCTGCTGCTATGGGGCGGGTTGATCGCGGGCGCGGTGACGGGGGCGGTGGCGTTCGTTCACGCTGGCGGCATGAGCATCTGGATCGCGGTGATCGTCGCCGGCGTGCTGTCGCTGATGAGCATGACCCCGATGTGGCGCGGCTAGCGCCGTCCGCCGTTTTTTTCATTCAGACTTCCGCAACCTTTGGCCGCGGCGGGCATTCTGCCTTCGACCCGAACGGAAACGAGAAAGTCCGCCAGGAATGAGACAGATTTTCCCAATTGTTCTGGCACTTATGCCGTTCGCTGCCGTGCTCGGCGCGTTCGTGGCGGTGCCCTGAACCACGGCCCCCCCGGGCGTCGCGCCCCCCACCCCCCGCTAGCGGCGCCCAATTGAAAGGCCCGCCCGGAGCGATCCGGACGGGCCTTTCTTTATGCCTGATGGCCAGGTGAATGGCCGGGCGGGGCGCGCATACGACCCGCCCGGCAGGAGCGGGGATCAGGCCTGCGCCTGCTCCTCCTGCGTCTCGGCGGTTACGCCCGGCTCGGCGTTCGGGTCGTAATCCTCGGTGAAGCCGCCCTGGTCGCGGCCTTCCTCGAAGACCTGCGCCATGACATCGACACCCGCCGCCTGCATCTCGGCCTCTTCGGGCGAGCGGGCGACATTGACCTTCACGTTCACCGCGACTTCCGGGTGCAGCTGCACGCGAACGTCGTAGACGCCGATGGCCTTGATCGGGCGATCGAGCACGATCTGGCTCTTCGACACCTTGTGGCCGTCGGCGACCAGCGCGTCGACCAGATCGCGCACCGCGACCGAGCCGTACAGCTGGCCGACGTTCGACGACTGGCGGATCAGCGTGACCGACGCGTCCTTGAACGAACCGGCTTCCTTCTCCGCGTCGCTACGACGCGCGGCATTGTCGCTCTCGATACGAGCGCGGTTCGCCTCGAACACCTTGCGGTTGGCTTCGTTGGCGCGCAGCGCCTTCTTGTTCGGCAGCAGGAAGTTACGGGCGAAACCGTCCTTCACCTTCACTACGTCGCCGATGGCGCCGAGCTTCTCGACGCGCTCAAGCAGAATGACGTCCATGGATCGGACTCCTTACTTAACGACGTAGGGCAGCAGGCCCAGATGACGGGCGCGCTTGATCGCCTGGGCGAGTTCGCGCTGCTTCTTGGCGCTCACCGAGGTGATGCGCGACGGGACGATCTTGCCACGCTCGGACACGAAGCCCTGGAGCAGACGGACGTCCTTATAGTCGATCCGGGGCGCATCCTTGGCGCTGAACGGGCACGACTTGCGACGACGGAAAAACGGACGCGCCATTATGCGGCCTCCTCTTCACGATCACGACGGGGGCGATCGCCGCCGCGGTCTCCACGCTCGCCACCGCGCTCGCCGCGGTCGGCACGACGCTCGCGATCACGCTCCTGCTTGCGCATCATCACCGACGGGCCGGCTTCGTGGCCGTCGACACGGACGGTCATGTAGCGGATCACGTCTTCGTTGATGCTGGTCTGACGCTCCAACTCGGCGACGGTGTCGCCCGGGGCGTCGATCTCGAGCATCACATAATGCGCCTTGCGGTTCTTCGCGATGCGATACGCGATGCTGCGCAGGCCCCAGGTCTCGGTCTTCACGACCTTGCCGCCGTGATCCTCGACAATCTTCGTGGCGGCTTCCGCCAGCGCGTCCACCTGCGCCTGTGCCAGATCCTGGCGCGCAAGGAACACGTGCTCGTAAAGAGCCATGTCTTTCCTCATTGTTGGCCGATCGCTGACGGACGCCCCATGCGCACCGCCCCTCCGGCTGTCGTCTGCAAAGGCAAACGGGCGGAAAAGGCATCGCCTTCCGCCCGAAGCGAGCGCGCTATGCCGCAGGTCCATGGCAAAAGCAAGCGTGGCATCGCCGTGGCGCGGATACCAAATGGCAAGCCGCGCGCGCTAGGCAGGGAACGATGGTCGCCGCCTCTCCGCCCGATACCCCCGCGCACGACGCACCAGGGCCGCCCTGGCATCGCCTCTGGGCGCTGTCCCTGATCCTGGCGATCGTCGCGGCGCTGCTGGTGGGGTGGATTGGCTATATCGCCTCGGACGACGCGCTATATTACCGGGGGGCGGCGCGCTGGTTGAGCGATCCCCCCTTTGCCGGTAGCGATCATTGGACGACGCGCTTCCCGGTGGTGGTGCCGTTCGCGGCGATGATCGCGCTGCTGGGGCACGGCTATCCCGCCTTCGCCGCGACCGCGCTGCTGTTCTATATGCTCTTGATCGCCGTGATGATGCGGCTCTGCGCCAGCATCGCCGGCGCGCGGTCTGGATGGATCGCCGCGATCCTGACCGCGACATTGCCGGTGGTGGTGGCCAGCGCTACCACTGTCGGCACCGATCTGGCGGAGGCGAGCGCCTTGCTGATCGGCGTGATGCTGCTGACGGGCGCGCGCGCCGGCTCCGCGCGCGGGATCGCGGCGGGGGGAGCATTCGGTGTGGCGATCCTGTGCCGCGAGACGAGCGTGCTGCCGCTCGCCGCGCTGGGCGCGATCTTCCTGTCCGGGCGGCCGGTCGAACGCCGGCTGCTGGTCGCGGCGGGGCTTGGGATCGTGCTGGTGCTCGGTGCCGAGGCGGTGTTCCAATATGCGGCAACGGGCGATGCGTTGCGCCGCTACGATCTCGCCTTTCACCACGACGCTCATATCGATCGCGCCGCCAACAGGGAGGGCAACCTGCTGCTATGGGCGCCGGTCGATCCGCTGCTGGTGCTGCTGGTCAATGACGATTTCGGCCTGTTGTTCTGGGTCCTGCCGCTCGCGTGGTGGCAGGGCAGGGGCCGGTTGACCTCGCCACGCGCGATCGTCCTGGCCGCGATGGCGTTGGCCAGTTTCGCGCTGGTGGCGGTGCTGGTGCACAAGCTGGTGCTCAACCCGCGCTATTTCCTGCTTCCCGCCTTGGCGGGGGTGGCGTGGGTCGCGGCGTGGCTGGCGTGGTTGGCGCCCGCCCGGCGCACGATGATCATGCTGGCCATGGTCGGCAGCAATCTGCTGCTGCTGAGCGCCGCCAACGTTCACCCGCGCTGGACGATGGAGGTGCTCGTCGAGGCCAGCCGCAGCTATCCGCACGAGGTGGTCGCCGCTGATCCGCATATCGTCGCGATCGCGCGGGAATCGCTGGCCTTTGCCGGGCGTCGCAATGTCGCGCCCGGGCCGGCCGGGCCGGGGCGGCTGGTCGTGGTCGAAGCGGACGAAGCCCCCGCCGGTCGCATCGTCGCACGCTATCCGGCGCCGCCTACGCGGATCGGCGCCATGATCCGGTCGATCGGGCTGGAACCCTGGATTCCCGCCCCGATCGCGCGGCGGATGTTCCATCCCGGCGCGGACGTCGTGCTCGTGCGGACGTCCGCCGGGGCGTGCCGGAGGTTGACCGCGCCGCCCTGCGCCGCCTAGCAGCGCATCCCTTCGTTCAAGGAGAGGCACGATGCGCGCGTTCATCTTTCCCGGTCAGGGCAGTCAGTCGGTCGGCATGGGCGTCGCGCTTGCTGACGCCTCCGCGGTCGCGCGCGAGGTGTTCGGAGAAGTCGACGAGGCGCTCGGCCAGAATCTGCGCCGGCTGATGGCGGAGGGGCCGGCGGACGAACTGACGCTGACCGAGAATGCGCAGCCCGCGATCATGGCCAATGCCATCGCCACCCTGCAGGTGCTGGTGCGCGAGGGCGGCGTGTCGCTGGCGGACAAGGCCGATTTCGTCGCGGGCCATTCGCTGGGCGAATATAGCGCGCTCTGCGCGGCGGAAGCGCTTGACCTGACGACCACCGCACGGCTGCTCAAGCTGCGCGGGCGCGCGATGCAGGCGGCGGTGCCGGTCGGGGAAGGCGCGATGGCGGCTCTGCTGGGCGCGGACGTTGAGAAGGCGCAGGTGATCGCCGGTGCGGCGGTCGACTCGATCGCGGCAGAAGGGGGACCGGCGCTCGTCTGCACCGTCGCCAATGACAATGATCCGCTGCAGGTGGTGATCTCAGGTCACCGTGTCGCGGTGGAGCGCGCGGTGGCGCTCGCCAAGGAGATGGGCGCGAAGCGGGCGCTGCTGCTGCCGGTATCCGCGCCGTTCCACTGCCCGCTGATGGAAGATGCCGCGCGGGTGATGGAGGGCGCGTTGGCCAAGGCCGAACTGCGCGCGCCGCTGGTGCCGGTGTACGCCAATGTCGATGCCGTGGCTGTCGCCGATCCGGGCGCGATCCGGCGGTTGCTGGTCGAGCAGGTAACGGGCCGGGTGCGGTGGCGGGAGTCGGTGTTGGCGATGGTCGATGCCGGCGTGACCGAGTTCATCGAGTTCGGCGGCAAGGTGCTGGCGCCGATGGTCAAGCGCATCGCGCCGGACGTGGCGACGGTGAGCGTGGTGTCGATGGACGATATCGAGGCGGTGCTAAAGACGATTTAGGGTTCGCGCCAGGCACGCCGAGGACGCAGAGCAGGTGAGGGACATTGATGCCGTCAGTGGCGACGTTCCTGACGTCGCGGTGTGCCTGGATCGGCAATTCGGGTCGGGATGCCCCGCGTCCTCTGTGCGAATCCGCTGACTCGTACTACGGAGAATGAGATGTTCGACCTTACAGGCATGACCGCGCTGGTCACCGGCGCTTCGGGCGGTATCGGCAGCGAAATTGCGCGAGCTCTGACGCTTCGGGGCGCGCGAGTAGCATGGTCTGGTACGAGCGAAGAGAAGTTGCAGGCCGCCCGGCGGGCCGCGAACGTGCTGCGTGATGGTGAAAATGTCTCGTCCTCGCCGGATCATGGCGCCGACGATATGGATCACCCCATCCTTCCGTGCGACCTGTCGGACGCCGCCGCCGTCGACGCGCTGGTGCCGCAGGCGGTAACGGCGCTGGGCGGGCGGCTCGATATCCTCGTCAACAACGCCGGGGTCACGCGCGACAATCTGGCGATGCGGATGAAGGACGAGGAATGGGATCAGGTGATCCGCGTCAATCTGGAAGCCGCCTTCCGCCTGATCCGCGCCGCCGCGAAGCCGATGATGAAGCAGCGTTTCGGCCGTGTCGTGTCGATCACCTCGGTCGTCGGGCAGACGGGCAATCCCGGCCAGGCGAACTATGCTGCCTCGAAGGCGGGGCTGGTCGGCATGTCGAAAGCGCTGGCGCAGGAACTGGCGAGCCGCAACATTACGGTCAATTGCGTGGCGCCGGGCTTCATCCGCTCGGCGATGACCGATGGCCTGCCCGATGCGCAAAAGGCCGCACTGACGCAGCGGATCCCGGCGGGGGCGCTCGGGACGGGGGAAGACATCGCGGCCGCGGTCGTGTATCTGGCGTCGCGGGAAGCGGGGTACGTCACCGGCCAGACGATCCACGTCAACGGCGGGATGGCGATGGTGTAAGCGCCGGCGTGGCCATGTGACTGTCCCG
>NZ_JBELIE010000138.1:0-8844 GCF_042091075.1 Sphingomonas sp.
GCGCTGGGCGCCGATCGCGTCCGCTTCGCGCAAGGATCGCCCTTTATCGAGCAGGTCGCGTTGACCGTGCCGCGCACCGTGTTCGGCGAAAAGGGCGTCACCGCCCGCTTCTGGAACGGCACCGGCTTCGCTGGGCCGGTGGTGGCGACCCGTACCGAAAAGGAGATCGATCACGATTGGGGCGGCGTGTCGCCCGCGCCCGGCGTCGACAAGACCGCCTTCTCCGCCGAATATACCGGCACGCTGACGGTGCCAGCCACCGGCGATTACATCTTCGAGATCGGCGATCGTCGGTGCGACCCGTCAGAGGACGTGCAGACCTATGTGCTCAGCATCGAGGGGCAGGCCGACGTGCGCGCCACCTCCAAATGCTTTGCCGGCGTACCGCTGTCGACGCCGTCGATCCGGATGGAGGCGGGCAAGCCCCGCGCCTTCCGGCTTGCCTTCACCCATCACTCGCCTCGGCTGGGCGCCGGCCTGACGCTGACGTGGAAGCCCGATCCGGCGGGGCTGCGCCGGGAGGCGGTGGCCGCCGCGGCGGACGCCGACCTCGTCATCGCGATGGTCGGGCTGACCGCCGGGCTGGAGGGCGAGGAGATGAAGGTCAACGCCCCCGGCTTCGATGGCGGTGACCGCACCGCGATCGAACTGCCCATGGTGCAGCGCCAGCTACTCGAGGGGCTGATCGCCAGCGGCAAGCCGGTGGTCGTCGTCGGCGTCACCGGGTCGGCGATCGCGCTGGGCGCGGTTGGCCGTCAAGCCAAGGCGGTGCTGCAGGCCTGGTATGGCGGCGAGGCGACAGGCCAGGCGATCGGTGAGGTGCTGGCGGGCACCGTCAACCCGTCAGGCCGCCTGCCGGTGACCTTCTACGCAGGTTTCGACCAGCTGCCGCCGTTCGACGATTATTCGATGAAGGGGCGCACCTATCGGTATTTCACGGGGCAACCCGATTATGCGTTCGGCCACGGGCTCTCTTACACCCGCTTCTGCTATACCGGCCTTGCCGGCCCAGCCACGGTGCAGGCCGGTCGCCCCGTGACCCTTTCGGTGACGTTGCGCAACGACGGCGCGGTCGCTGGAGACGAGGTGGCGCAGCTCTACGTCCAGCCTGAGCAACAGCCCGACCTCCCACGCCGGTCGCTAAAAGGATTTGAGCGCGTCCGTCTTGCACCCGGCGAAACCCGCCAGCTTCGCTTCACGCTCGATCCGCGCGATCTTGCCTTCGCTGACGCGCGAGGCGTCATGCAGGTGACCCCCGGCACATACAGGATCTGGGTTGGCGGCGGTCAGGAGGGAACCGATGCTCCCGGCGTCGCCACGACCTTGCGGGTCAGCGGAACGAAGGAATTGCCGCGCTAGCGCGGTTGCACGCCGTCCGAAACGTCCCGGAGGTCATGGCCACGGCCTGCCTCCGGAGCCGCATCACCGGCGGACGCTGTATGGGCGAGCAACGGCCAGGGTCGCACCAGACATCCGCGGGCGCGCGACGACCAGGGTGATCGGTCACGCCCCGGTCGCGCTTGCGGCTCAAAAGACCCGGATCAGGACGCCGGGCCTCACCAATCGAAGTCGGCCACCCGGTTGATCCGGGCGCGCAGGAATGCATCGGCGACCAGCCGAAGCGGCGCCACGTCGACGTCGGATGTGCCCGCGTGGACGAGCGTGGCGAAGCGGCGATAAAGGCCGGGATATTCGCCGTGCAGCTCGGCGGCATCGGCGGGGGCGCCTCCGGCGATCGACAGCACGGCGCCGCCCCGGAACAGCGACAGCGTACCCGCGTCGGTTTCGACCACGATGTCCCAGCTCTGTGGGCCTTCCTGAAGGAAATCGAGGTCCATCGCGATCTCGGCCCCGGCCGCGTCGCGAAATCCGATCCGCGCGGCGATCGGCGAGGCGCGGTTGCCGGGAATGTCGATCTCGGCATGATCGACGAAAAAGGGCCGAGGCAGGATGCGGGTCGCGATCGACAGCGCGTTGATGCCGGGATCGAAGACGCCGAATCCGCCCGGCTCGAAGATCCAGTCCTGCCCGGGGTGCCAGTGGCGTACATTCTCGCGCCAGATGATCGATGCCCCCCGGATCTCCCGATCGGCGAGCCAATGACGTGCGGGCTCCACCCCGGCGGCGTAGCGCGAGTGCCAGCTGGCGAACAGCGTCACACCGCGCGCGGCGGCGGCATCGCGGAGCGCCACCACCTCGGCCAGAGTCGCCCCCGGAGGCTTTTCCAGAAAGACGTGCCAGCCCTGCTCGATCGCGTATTCGGCGATCGCTCGGCGCGCCTGTGGCGGCGTGCACAGCGCCACCGCGTCGACGGCGATCCCGCTATCGGCGAGGTCGCGCACGTCATGAAAGAAAGGGCGGCCTTCGACCGATCCGCCCTGCCGGCTGACGGTGGCGACGAGGTCGACGTTCGAGCTGGCGGCGATCGCGGGCAAATGCTGGTCGTGGGCGATCTTGCCCATGCCGACCACCGCGAGGCGTATCGGCGCCGTCACAGCGTCCGCACCGCGACACTCACCGGCTGCGCCCGGGCGAGCGGATTGCGCAGCGGCAGGGAGAAGGGCGCCGCCTTGATCTCGAACACGTCGCCGGCCCGCGTCTCGATCCCGTCGGCGAAGGACAGCGTCGCCGTGCCGAAGAAGTGCACGTGGATGTCACCGGGCCGGCGGAACGCTGCATATTTGAAGTGATGGTGTTCGAGGTTGGCGAGGTGATGGGACATGTTGTCCTCGCCGGTCAGGAACGGCTTTTCCCAGAGCGTGTGCCCGTTGCGGACGATGCGGCTGGTGCCCCGGATGTCGGTGGGCACCTCGCCCAGCAGCAGCTCGGCGCCGAGCGCGGCCTCGCGCAGCTTGGAATGGGCGAGCCACAGATAATTGTGGCGCTCGGTGACATGGTCGCTGAATTCATTGGCCAGCGCGACGCCCAGACGCCACGGCGTGCCGTCTTCGCCGATCAGATAGATGCCGGCCAGTTCCGGCTCCTCGCCCCCGTCCTGTGCGAAGGCGGGGGAGGTGAGTGGTTCGCCCGGCCCGCGCAGGCCCTGGCCGTCGCCCTTGTAGAACCATTCGGGCTGTTGCCCGATGATGCCCGCCTCGGGCTTGCCGCCTTCCACGCCCTCCAGGAACATGCGCATCGAATCGGTCGGTTTCTCCGCGCTTGCCGCCGCCTTGTGCATCGCGTCGCGTCCCTCGGCGGAGCCGAGATGGGTAAGCCCCGTGCCCGCCAGCACCAGCCGTGCCGCATCAGGGTGATCGATCGCGGGTAGCAGTCGGCCGGCCTCCAGCTCCGCTCGCGGGTCCGCCCGCTCATCGGTGCGGCGCTCACGGGCCATGTCCGCCAGTGACCGCCCCGCGGCGATCGCCGCCAGCGCCAGCTCGCGGGTGGTCGCGGGGCCGGACAGGAAGACCGCCTCGCCGTCCTCGACAAGGATCAGGCGGCGGCTGCCGTCTTCGCGGCGATGCTGAAGAAGCGTGGTGATCATGCGAGGTCCTTGCATGTCGATATGAAGGCGGCGGCGTCGGCGGCGACCGCCTCGGCCGGCTTTCCGGGCTTGTAGAGATGGGATCCGAGCCCGAAGCCGTCGGCACCCGCCCCGCGCCACGCGGCCATGCCGCCCGGCGTGATGCCGCCCACCGCCAGCACCCGCACCTGCCCAGGCAGGACGGCGCGCTGCGCCTTGAGCATCGCCGGCGGCGCCGCGTCGGCGGGGAATAGTTTCAGCGCGGTGGCGCCGGCGGCCAGCGCGCTGAACGCCTCGCTGGCGGTGTAGTAACCGGGCAGCGAGGCGACGCCGGCCGCCGCCGCCGCGCCGATCACCGCCGGGTCGGTATTGGGTGACACGATCAGCGTGCCGCCCGCCGCGATCACGTCACGCACCTGCCCGGTGTTCAGCACCGTTCCCGCGCCCACCATCGCTCGTCCGGCCAGGCGGTCGGCGAGAATCGCGATACTGTCGAGCGGCTGCGGCGAATTGAGCGGCACCTCGAGCAGGGTAAAGCCCGCCGCCACCAGCGCGTCACCGATCGCCGGCGCCTCGGCCGGAGTCAGGCCGCGCAGGATCGCGACCAGCGGGCAGGCGGCGAACGCCGTGTCGAAGTTCATCGCATCGTCCTTCATTCTAGCCGCCCATGGACGGCATGAACGCCCGCCACGAAGGCTGCCTTGCTGTCCACGGCGACGCTGGTGCCGCCCAACGCGGCGATGGCGGCGGCATAGAGCGTCGCCAGCGTGCCACTGGCGAGCAGCGCCACCGGCCGCTCACCCAGGTCGCGCGCGCCGACATCGGCGCCGATCAGTACGCCGCTGGCATATGCGGCAGCCTCGGCAGGATCGCGCTGGTCCAGCAGGACGCTCGCGCGCACCTCGAACAGCGCGTCGAGCAGGTCGGTCGCGCCCGCCCCGCGCGCGACGCCGTCGCGAAACGTCGCGCCGTCGGCGACGGTCCCGTCGAGCATGCCGGCAAGGGTGCCGTGAGTGCGCAGCAGCGCGAACAGCTCACCCGTCAGCGCGGTGGAGACGTCCGCGATCCGCGACCCTTCCATCCTGATCCATTTGCAATGGGTGCCCGGCTGGCACAGCAGCGCCTCGTCGCCGACCGTACCGGCGGCGATCGCGCCGAACGCCTGCACCTCCTCACCCCGCATCACGTCGGCCCGTCCGCCCCGCCGCACCGCGATGCCGGGAACGAGACGGACGCCAGCGGCTGGCGTGACAGCCGCCGCCGCCAGCGCGTCGAGATCGGCGGGCGCATCGACATAGGGGGCCACGATCCAGCCACGGTTCGATCCCACCATGCCCGCGGCAAGCACCCGGTCGACACCGAACCGCCGTCGAAGCCGATCGATTTCTGAGGGGTAATCCTCCGGGGTCAGGGAGAGGACGCCCGCGCCATCGGCCATTTCGTCGTGAACGGTGCCGTCGGAACCGATCAGATAGGCACGCCGGTTGGTCGTTCCCCAGTCCACGGCGATATAGGCGCCATCGGCCACCCGGTTCCCCTCTCCCTTTATATGTAAGACATATTGCCGAGGTTACCGGTCAGGTCAAGCCGGGTGACCGTCGACAAGGCGCGGGCCGCCTGCCTCGTCGGTCAGCTCGGGCGGCAGCAGGTCGGCGGGCAGGTCCTGGTAGCAGACCGGGCGCAGGAAGCGGTCGATCGCCAGCGTGCCGACCGAGGTGGAGCGTCCATCCGACGTTGCGGGGAACGGGCCGCCGTGCACCATGGCGTGGGCCACTTCCACGCCGGTCGGCCAGCCGTTGGCCAGCACCCGTCCGGCGCGGCGCTCCAGCACCGAGATCAGCGGCCGGGCGGCATCGTGATCCGCCTGGTCGAGGTGGATGGTCGCGGTCAACTGCCCTTCCAGCCCCGCGAGCACCGCACGCACCTGTTCGGCGTCGCGGCAGCGGACCACCAGCGACGAGGCGCCGAACACTTCCTCACCCAGCGCACGATCGGCGAGAAAGGCGTCCGCGTCGGTGGCGAACAGGCGCGCATTCTCACTGGCGATGCCGTCGCCCGCCAGCCCGGTGGCGAGCTGCGTCACCGCCGCGTTGCCGGCCAGCGCCGCCGTGCCCCTGGCATAGGCGTCGCGGATGCCGGCGGTCAGCATCGGCTGGGGCGCGTGCGCCGCCAGTGCCGCCGCCGCCGCCGCCTCGAACGCATCCAGCCCGTCGCTCGCAACGGCGACGACCAGGCCGGGGTTGGTGCAGAACTGGCCCGCGCCCATCGTCAGGGAGGCGACGAAGGCACGTCCGAGGTCGGCACCACGCGCCGCCAGCGCCGCCGGCATCAGCACCACCGGATTGATGCTGGACATTTCGGCATAGACGGGGATCGGCACCGGCCGCTCCTGCGCCAGCCGCATCAGCGCGAGTCCGCCCCCCCGCGATCCGGTGAAGCCCACCGCTGCGATCAGCGGATGAGCGACCAGCGCCGAGCCGAGCTCGTTGCCCGGCCCACGCACATGGCCGAACACGCCGGCGGGCAGGCCGCATGTCGATACCGCGCGCCCGATCGCGCCGGCTATCATCGCATCGGTGCCGGGATGGGCGGGATGCCCCTTGACCACCACCGAGCAGCCCGCCGCGAGCGCCGCGGCGGTGTCGCCGCCAGCGGTCGAGAAGGCGAGGGGGAAGTTCGACGCGCCGAACACCGCCACCGGACCCAGCGGCACCATGCGCAGGCGCAGGTCGGGGCGCGGCAGTGGCTGACGATCGGGCATCGCGGGATCGATGCGGATCTCGCGCCAGCGCCCGTCGCGCACCACCGCTGCGAACAGTCGCAGCTGCCCGATCGTGCGGCCGCGCTCGCCGGTGATCCGCGCGACGGGCAGGCCGGACTCGGTCGCCGCCCGCTCGATCAGCGAGTCGCCCAGTCGCTCGATCTCCACTGCGATTTCCTCCAGAAAGGCGGCGCGCGTTTCCGCGTCGGTGGCGCGATAGACGTCGAATGCCGCGTCGGCGGCGCGGCAGGCCGCATCGACATCGGCAAGGCTGCTGACCGGGTAGGCGGGATCGATGCGCTGGCCGGTCGCCGCAGCGATGCCGTAGATTTCCGCCGTCTGCCCGTTGGCCACCGTACCAGCTCCCGTTTATGTCTGACTTGATTGGCGCTATACGGAAGGCGGCAGGGCGCGGCAACCGTGTCGCGAGACCGGAGGGGATGGACATGATCGAAACGGTGTGGCGCGGCGGTGCGCTGCTGGGCGAGGGGCCGGTCTGGGATGCCGCGGCGGGCGTGCTGTGGTTCGTCGACATCAAGGGCAGGCGGGTTCACCGGCTCAGCCCGGAAAGTGGCCGGGTCGATGCGTGGGACGCGCCCGCGCCGGTCGGATGGGTGTTGCCGGCGGAGGGTGGCGTGATGCTGGCCGGGTTGCGGACCGGGATCGCCCGGTTCGACCCGTTGACCGGTGCCTTCGACCACCTGGCCCATGTCGAACCCGACACGCCGGCCAACCGGCTCAACGACGCCACGGTGGCGCCGGACGGCACGGTCTGGTTCGGCAGCATGGACGATGGCGAGAGCGAACGGTCGGGCCGCGTCTATCGCTGGGACGGGCGAAGCGTGCACGCGACAGCGATCGATCCCGTGGTGATCACCAACGGGCCGGGCGTGTCGCCCGACGGGCGGACCCTGTACCACGTCGATACCGCCGGCGGGGTCATTCATGCGGTGGCGATTGGCGAGGATGGCGCGATCGGCGCGGTGCGCGACTTCGCCCGCATCGACCCCGCCGATGGTTCGCCCGACGGGGTGACGGTCGATGCGGCCGGGAATGTCTGGGTGGGGTTGTGGAACGGCTGGCGGGCGCGGCTGTACGATCCCGGCGGCGCGATCGTCACGGAGGTGCGCCTGCCCGCCGCCAATGTGACCAAGGTGGCGCTGGGCGGCCCGGACCTCACCACCGCTTATGCCACCACCGCCAGTATCGGGCTGGACCAGGAGGCCCGCGCGGCGCAGCCGGACGCGGGCGGCCTGTTCAGCTTCCGTGTCGAGGTGCCGGGGCAGCGGCTGCCACCCGCCCGCCTCGCGAAAGGGGCCTGACCGCACGGTCAATACGCGCGCGACCCGCCCAGCCGGCGCCGCCCCGCGCTGCCGGCGTGGCGGGCCGCAAAGGCGACCCTTTCAGGCCTCGGCCCGGGGCGCGACCACCACCGGCTCGGGCAGCGGATCGGTGACCCTGGCGCCCCACAGCGCGTAGAACAGGATGTACAACTCGCACAGCGCGGTCAGCAGGAACGAGGCTTGCAGGCCGTAGCGATCGGCAAGCCAACCTTGCACCACGACGAGCGCACCGCCCGCGATCGCCATGATAAGCAGCCCCGAGCCTTCCTCCGTCAGCGGGCCGAGCCCCTTGATGCCGAGCGTGAAGATGGTCGGGAACATGATCGAGTGGAACAGCCCGACCGAGATCAGCGCCCACATCGCAATCGGGCCGGTGACGAAGACAGTGACCAGCATGACCACGAACGCGCCCACGGAAAAAGCGGCGAGCACGGTTTCGGCGGGGATCTTCTGCATCACCGCCGATCCGACGAAACGGCCAACCATCATGCCACCCCACAGGAAGGTGAGATAGCGCCCCGCCTGCTCGGCGGTGACGTTGGCGATGTCGGGTTGCGACACGAAATTCACGAACAGGTTGGCGACCCCGATCTCCGCGATCAGGTAGATGAAGATCGCCGGGATGCCGAACACCAGGTTGCGATGCTTCCACAGCGAGTGCTGGCGCCGTTCCTCCTTCGCGACCCGGCTGGTGGCCCCGCCCATCGCCGGCAGCGGGAAGCGCGCGATCACCATCGCGAGCACCACCAGCACGATCGCGACCAGCACATAGGGCAGGATCACCGACTGCGCGTCCGCCAGCCGCTCGGCCTGCGTCAGCACGGTCCCCGCCGCCGCGGTGCCGCCGCGCGACCGGCCAAGGATCAAATAGGCACCAAACAGCGGCGCCAGCATGGTGCCTGCCGAATTCATCGCCTGAACGAGGTTGAGCCGCGAGGAGGATGTTTCGGGCGGGCCGATCGACGCGACATAGGGGTTGGCCGCGACCTGAAGCAGCGTGATGCCGCTGGCGATCACGAACAGCATCAGCAGCGTGACGCCATAAGACGGCAGGCTGGCCGCGAGCACCATGCCCAGCGCGCCTGCCGCCATGACGAGCAGGCCGACCACCAGCGATTTCTGATAGCCGATCCGCTCGATCAGCTTGGCGGACGGGATCGAGGCGAAGAAATAGGCGATGAACCACACGCTCTCTATCAGGGTGGTCTGGGTGTAGTTCAGGTCGAACACGCTGCGCAGGTGCGGCAGCAGCGTGTTGTTGATGACGGTGATGAAGC
>NZ_JBELIE010000139.1:0-8827 GCF_042091075.1 Sphingomonas sp.
CAGCATGAGCTTCCGCAAGAGGTGAAAAGGCATGCGATGCGCCATCAGCGTCGACCGCACGAATACTCAGGATAGACGGCCCCCCGTTCATCGCGTCGGTGTATCACACTTGCTGGCCGCGCAAAGCCGTTTCCCGATCATCGCCGGCTCGCCCCGTCGCACGCGATGCCATCCGCGCTGCGAATCAGGTCATGCGATTGGAAAGACTGACCGCAAATCGCCTTATCGCGGCCATTGCCCGCGTCAGGACCACGCCTTAACAGCCGCCCATGCTCGCAGGCCTATTATTCGCAACGCAGGAGGCGGAAGACCGCCCGGGGATGTTGGCGGCGACCTTGCCGTTCGCGGCGGCGACGCTGATCGAATATCAGGCGCGGCTGCTGCTTGCCTCCGACGCGGCGCAGATCGTCGTCGTCGTGCAGCGATTGACCCCGGAGCTGGTCGGCGCGCTGGCGCGGATCGGGCGGCGCGGCGTCGCGGTCGATACCGTGCGGACCGCGTCCGAGGTGCTGGCCAAGCTGCATCCGCTCGCCCGCGTCGTGATGCTGGCCGATGGCCTCGTCACGACCGAGGGGGTGGTGCACGCGCTGGCGGGAGAGGGGGGCGATGCGCTGCTCGTCGTTCCCGGCGTGGAGGCATCGGCCGATTTCGAGCGGGTCGGCGGCGGGTCTGCCTGGGCGGGGGTGGCGCGAATCGACGCTCGCCGGGTGGCCGATGCCGCGCGCCTGCCGGAGGATTACGACCTGCAATCGACGCTGCTGCACGCTGCCGAACAGGCCGGGGCACGGCACGTTGCGTTGCGGATCAACGACCTGGATCAGGGGCATGGGATCGAGCGCCGCGCCGCCGCGCTGGAGGCGCGCGGTCGTGCCGTCCTGTCCGCGTCGATGGCGGTGCGGCCAAGCTGGTTCGAACGGGGTGTGCTGCGCCCGCTGGCGCGGTGGACGATCCCGGCGATCGCCCGCCGGAGCATCGGCACCCCCGCGGTCGCCGGCGCGGGTGGCCTGGCGGCGCTGATGGGCCTTGCGATGATCGGGATGGGGTCGATCGCGGGGGGCTTGTCGCTGATCCTGCTCGGCGTCCTCATCGAGGAGATCGCCGGCGCGCTGGCCATGTTTCGCGATGAGCCCGTGCTGCTGCGCGGCAGCCGGATCGCGATCCTGGTGCTGCCCGCGCTGGCGGCGCTGCTCGTCGGGCATGTCGTCGATACCGAGGCGGCGACGACGACCGCGCAATTGCTGGCGCTAGCCGGGATCGTCGCTGGCAGCGTCGGCGAACGCGCCGCCAGCGCCGTGCAGCGCCGTGCCTGGTGGGGCACGCCGCCCGCCTATCTGGCGGCGCTGGCGGGGTTGTCGCTGATAGGGTGGCCCACTTTGGGACTGGGGGTCTGCGCTTGTTACGCTGCTGCGACGCTCATCATGGCAGTAGAGGCGTTGCGCCGGCAGGCTTAGCGCCGGCTTAACGAAAGTGCCTGTAAGCCAGCATTATGTCGGCAGAGCCTCTGTTCACCTCCCCTGACTATCGTGCCGCGTCGCTGGCCATCCGCGTCGCGATGGCGGAGCGTCGCGCCGATGCGCGGCTGGAGACGGTGGCGGCGGATGTCGCCCTGCCCGAGCGGGAGCGGCTCGACGACCGTACACGCACCGCCGTGACGCGGCTGGTGGAGGTGACGGTCGCCGCGATCGAGCAGGATATCGCGGGTCATGCCGCGCGCCTGCTGGCGGCGGAGGGGGGCGATGCGGTGCTGCGCGTGCTGACCGTCAATGCTCCTTCCACGCTCGCGCGGCTGGGCGCCGCCGGGTTGCTGCGCGATCCGGACCTGATCGGCGAATTTCTCATGCAGGCGCGGGTCGACCTGATCGACGAGGCATTGCTTGCCAATCGCGCGCCTGGTGCCATGGCGACGCTGCTGGCGCGGTTGACCGAAAGCGCCGACGGCGTGATCCGCCAGCGTGCGCTCGCCTATCTGGTGGCGGATAGCCGTCGGCGGTTGCCGGGCGCACCCCGTCGGGCGGATCTGTCGACCGCCGCGATCCATCGTCTCGCCTGGTCGATCGCTGCGGTGCTGCGGGAACAGATCGGCATCGAGGCGGTCGACGGCATGATCGATCGCGCGCTGGTGGAGGCGACCGAGCGGAGTCTCGCGGCGATCGACGATAGCGAGAAGCTGGACACGTTGGCGACCCACCTGGCGATCGCGATCGACGCGCGCGGCGACACGCTGCCGATCCTGTTGCTCGATGCGCTGGCAGAGGCGCGGATGACGCTGTTCATCGCCATCGTCGCGCAGGCGATCGCGGTCGATGCCGAGGATGTGCGGGCGCTGATGCTTGATGTTGACAGCGACCGGGCGTGGCTGCTGCTGCGCGCCGCCGGATTATCGCGCGATCAGATCGCACAGATCGGCTGGCTGCTGTCGGAAGCGGATGCGATGCGGGACAGCGAAACGCTCGCGGACGCCATCGACAGCGTCGCGCGGATCGAGCCGCACCATGCGATGCAGGCGTTCGTGCCGCTGTCGCTTCACCCCGATTATCGCCGCGCGATCCGTGGCCTGTCGCGGAGCGTGCCGGCGTGAGCGACGACGCGATCCTGCGCGCGCGCGTCGATGGCGCGGATCGTCTCCTGTCCGCCAATGCGGGATTCTCCGCGATCAATGAAAGGGCGGGGGGAGCGATCGGCGCGGTGATCGCGGTGCCCCAATGGGCCGCGCTGGTTCGTCTGGCGCGGCGGTTGCGGATCCTCGTATCCCGCGCGGTGACGATCGCCGATGGCGACATCGATCTGGATTGCTGGGTGACCGCCACCCCGCGCGACGACGGTATCCAGCTCGCGATCTCGCCCCTGCGGGAGCGGGCGGCGTGGCGGCCGGCAACCCTGTTGTCGACGCTCGCGCCGGTGGTGCCGCCCCCCGGCGCCGAGTGGGTGTGGGAAACCGACGGCGAGCTGCGCATCACGCAGGTGCCGCCAGGGATGGGCGCCCGCTACGATTTCGACGCCACCGCCGCGCTGGGCGCGCCGCTCGCGCGGCTGTTCACGCTAGAGCCGGCGAGCAACGGTGCGATGCCGCTGCTGGAGGCGATGGCGGAACGCCGCGATTTCGACGGTCAGGCCGCGACAGTGCGCGGGCGGGGCGTGTCGGTGCTGCTGGCGGGAACGGTGCGGCTGGATGCCGGCGGGGGCTTTGCCGGTTTCGTAGGTGGCACGTTTCCAGCGCCTGTTACCCCTCCCGCACCGCCGCCGGCGCGGGAACCTTCGATGCCGGCGTCGTTCAACGCCCGCCTGGAACAGGTGCTGCGCGGTCCGCTCGGCCGGATCATCGCCAATGCCGACAGCATCAACGGCGGCAGCGAGGGGCCGCTCGACCCGCATTATTCGGATTATGCCGCCGATATCGCCAGTGCGGGGCGGCACCTGCTCGGCCTGGTCGACGATCTGGTCGATCTGGAGGCGATCGAGCGCGATGATTTCAGCACCGAGGCCGATCGACTCGACCTGGCCGATATCGCACGGCGCGCCGCCGGGCTGCTCGCGGTGCGGGCGGCGGACGGGGGCGTGTCGATCGATCGCAGCGATCTGGAAACCCCGCTGCCGGCGATTGGCGAATTCCGCCGGACGTTGCAGATCCTCGTCAACCTGATCGGCAATGCGGTACGCTATTCGCCGCGCGGCGCGACCGTATGGCTGCGGCTGCAGCAGGACGGCGATCGCGCGATGTTGATCGTCGCCGACCAGGGCAAGGGCATCGCGGTCGAAGATCAGGAACGCATCTTCGCCAAGTTCGAGCGAGTCGATACCAGCGAGGCGGGCGGCAGCGGTCTGGGCCTGTATATCGCGCGGCGACTGGCGCGGGCGATGGGAGGGGACCTGACGGTCGACAGCGCGCCGGGGATGGGCGCGCGCTTCATCCTGTCGCTGCCGGTCGGCTAGTAGGGGCGAAGCGATCCGGGCGGGTTCGCCCGGCGGGCGTTATCGCCGCAGCCGCCGCGCAACGAGGATCAGCAACAACCCCACCACCGCCAGCGCCGCGCCGTAATCCGCCCAGATCGACTGATCGAGCATGAAGCTCGATCGCGGCCAATGAATATATCCAAGCCCCTGACCGATCCAGAGCATGCCCATCAACGCGCAGGCGATGCCGAGCAGGAACAGGATCGGTCGAAGCCGGGACATGATCAGCGTTGGCCGACCGGAACGTAGGACCGCTGCGTCGGGCCGGTGTAGAGCTGACGGGGGCGGCCGATCTTCTGATCCGGGTCAGTGATCATCTCGTTCCACTGCGCCACCCAGCCGACGGTACGGGCGAGCGCGAACAGCACGGTGAACATGCTGGTGGGGAAGCCGATCGCCGACAGGATGACCCCCGAATAGAAGTCGACGTTCGGGAACAGCTTCTTCTCAACGAAATAATCGTCGTTCAGCGCGATCTCCTCGAGACGCAGCGCGGTTTCGAACAGCGGATCCTGCACATTCAGCGCTTCGAACACCTCGCGCACCGTCTTCTGCATCACGGTCGCGCGCGGATCGTAATTCTTGTAGACGCGGTGGCCGAACCCCATCAGACGGAACGGATCGTTCTTGTCCTTCGCGCGGCCGATGAACTCGGGGATGCGGTCCGGCGTGCCGATCTGCTGCAGCATGTTGAGCGCGGCTTCGTTCGCGCCGCCATGCGCCGGGCCCCAGAGGCAGGCGATGCCCGCCGCGATGCACGCGAACGGATTCGCGCCCGACGAACCCGCCAGACGCACCGTCGAGGTGGAGGCGTTCTGCTCGTGATCGGCATGCAGGATGAAGATCCGGTCCATCGCACGCTCGACCGCCGGATTCACCTCATACGGCTCCGCCGGCACGCCGAACGTCATGCGCAGGAAGTTGCCGGTGTAGCTGAGCGAATTGTCCGGATATAGGAACGGCTGCCCGACGCTGTACTTATACGCCATCGCCGCGATCGTCGGCATCTTGGCGATCAGCCGGTGCGACGCGATCATGCGCTGCTGCGGATCGTGGATGTCGGTCGAATCATGATAAAAGGCCGACAGCGCGCCGACGACGCCACACATGATCGCCATCGGATGGGCATCGCGACGGAAGCCACGGAAGAACTGCGCCAGCTGCTCGTGCACCATCGTATGACGGCTGATGGTACGGCTGAACTTCTCCAGCTCGTCGGCGGAGGGCAGCTCGCCGTTGAGCAGCAGATAGCATACTTCCATGAAGCTCGACTGTTCGGCCAGCTCGCCGATCGGATAGCCGCGATGCAGCAGCACGCCCTCATCGCCGTCGATATAGGTGAGCTTCGACTGGCACGATGCGGTCGAGGTGAAGCCGGGATCGTAGGTGAAGGCACCCGTCTGACCGTACAGCTTGCGAATGTCGACCACATCGGGGCCGACCGAGCCGGAGAGCACCGGATAGTCGTGCTCATTGCCCGAAAGCGTGAACTTGGCGGCTTCGGTCATGTCGTCTCCTGTCAGGCTTTGTGGTCCGCGATGCGGGCCAGGCTTTCTTCGCGTCCTAGAAGGACGAGTACGTCGAAAATGCCCGGCGACGTCTTGCGGCCGGTGAGTGCGACGCGGAGCGGCTGGGCAACCTGTCCGAGCTTCACGCCCGCGTCCTCCGCTACCTGCCGCACCGCTGCTTCGGTGTTCTCCGTATCCCAGTTGTGCACCGCGTCAAGCGCGCTGTGCAGGCGGGCGAGCAGTGCGGGTGCCTCACCCTGAAGCAGCGGCGCGGCCGCCTCGTCGATCGCCAGCGGGCGCGTCGCGAACAGGAAGGTGGCGCCGTCGGCCAGTTCGTTGATGTTCGCGGCACGCGGCTTCAGCGCCGGCATCGCCATCAGCAGCTTCGCACGGCGGGTATCGTCGTGATCGAACCCAAGCCGCTCGGCGACCAGATCCGCCAGCCGCGCATCGTCGCACGCCCGGATATAATGCCCGTTAAGGTTCTCGAGCTTCTTCAGATCAAAGCGGCTGGGTGAGGTGCCGACCGCATCAAGGTCGAACCAGCGGATCGCATCCTCACGACTGATGATCTCGTCGTCGCCATGCCCCCAGCCGAGCCGCAGCAGATAATTGCCGAGCGCCTCAGGCAGGATGCCCATATCGTCGCGATAAGCCTCGATCCCGACCGCGCCGTGGCGCTTCGACAGTTTGGCGCCATCCTGTCCGTGGATCAGCGGGATGTGGGCATAGACCGGCTCGGGCCAGCCCATCGCACGATAGATCGGCAATTGGCGGAAGGCGTTGTTGAGATGGTCATCACCGCGGATGACATGCGTGACGCCCATGTCATGATCGTCGACCACCACCGCCAGCATATAGGTGGGGGTGCCGTCCGACCGCAGCAGGACGAGATCGTCCAGCTCGGCGTTCTGCACCGTCACGTCGCCCTGAACACGGTCGTGGATCGTCGTCGCGCCCTCGGTGGGCGCGCGCAGGCGGATGACATGGGATGCGTCGGCGGGTCCGTCGTCGCGATCGCGCCATGGCGAGCGGATTCGCAGCGGCTTCTTCGCGGCCTGCGCCTCGGCACGCATGCCGTCCAGCTGGTCCTGCGTCAGGTAGCAACGATAAGCGTGGCCGGCCTCGACCATCTGACGTGCCACTTCGGCATGGCGCTCCGCCCGCGCGAATTGATACACTTCCTCGCCATCCCAATCAAGGCCGAGCCAGCGCATCCCGTCGATGATAGCGTCGATCGCCGGCTGGGTCGAACGGGCGCGGTCGGTGTCCTCGATCCGCAGCCGGAACGTGCCGCCGTGATGGCGTGCGAACAGCAGGTTGAACAGGGCGGTACGGGCGCCGCCGAGATGCAGAAAGCCCGTGGGCGATGGCGCAAAACGGGTAACGACCTTGGTCGCGGCAGGATTATCGATTGCGCTCAACCGCGCGTGCTCCCAGGCTTGAAGTCAGATGGCCACGATAGCCGCGTCAGCCCCTAGCAAAGCATTCCCCCGGCTTCAAATTGCGTCGCGACTCGAAAGTTGGCTGGAAGGCGAGCGCGATCAGCTGATCCTGTGGCTGCCGGTCATGCTGGCGGCGGGGGCGGCCTGCTGGTTCGCGCTGCCGGATCCCCGCTCCTGGATCATCGCGATGCTGGTCTTGGCGGGGATCGGCGCCGGTGCGATGGCGGTCGGTGGCGCGGGTCGGGCGCGGCGCGTGGTCGCGATCGGTTGCGCTGCCGCCGCGCTGGGGCTGGCACTGGTCTGGTGGCGCGCGGAGCGGGTAGCGGCGCCGGTGCTCGACCGCATCGTCATCGCGCGCCTGGAGGGGCGGATCGAGCGGATCGAGTCGCTGCCCGCCCGTCAACTGGTACGCATCACTCTGTTGTTGCGCGCATGGGATCGCGAAGACGCGGTGCGGCCAGAACGGCTGCGGCTCAAGATTGACCGCCACGACGTGCCGGCGGGCTTGGGGGAGGGGGCGTCGATCCGCCTGCGCGCGCGCCTGATGCCGCCCGCTGCCCCCGCCGTGCCGGGCGCCTATGATTTCGCGCGAGTGGCGTGGTTCGACCGGCTTGGCGCGACCGGGCGCGGTTTCGCGCCGATCGAGGTACGGATCCCCGGTGTGCCGGCCTCACCGCTGCGGGTGAGGCTGACCGAGCATATCGAGACTCGGCTGGATGGCAGCGCGGGCGGGATCGCGGCGGCGCTTGCCACGGGTGATATGGGCGCAATCGCCGATGAGGATGCCGCCGCGATGCGCCGCGCCGGACTGGCGCATCTACTGTCGGTCAGCGGGCTGCACATTACCGCCACGGTTGCGATCGTGATGATGCTGGCGTCGCGCACCCTGGCATTGTCGCGCCGCATTGCGCTCACCGGGCGGGTGCCCTTGATCGCGGCGGCGGCGGGGGCACTGGCGGCGATCTTCTATACTTGGCTGACAGGCGCGCAGGTGCCGACGATCCGCAGTTGCGTCGCCTCGCTGATGGTCCTTGCCGCCCTCGCGGCGGGGCGCGAGGCGGTGACATTGCGACTGGTGGCGACGGGAGCGCTGGTCGTCTTGCTGATCTGGCCGGAGGCGGTCGTCAGCCCCAGCTTCCAGCTATCGTTCGCGGCGGTGACCGCGATCGTCGCGCTGCACGAACATCCGGCGATCCGCGCCGCCTTCCTGCCGCGGGAGGAAGCGCGCTGGCGACGAATCACTCGCTCGACCGCATCGCTCCTGTTGACTGGCGCCGTCGTCGAATTGGCCTTGATGCCGATCGCGATCTTTCATTTTCACCAGGCCGGCATCTACGGCGCGCTGGCCAATATCGTGGCGATCCCGTTGACGACGTTCATCATCATGCCGCTGGAGGCGATGGCGCTGGCGTTCGACGCGATAGGCGCGGGCGGTCCCTTCTGGTGGCTGGACGATCGCGCGATCCGCCTTCTGCTCGGTTTGGCGCATCGTGTGGCGGCCGCGCCGGGCGCCGTGGTGGCGGTTCCCGGTGCGCCGGCGAGTGCCTTCGCGACCACTGTGGCCGGGGCGCTCTGGCTCGGCCTGTGGCGCAGTCGTTTGCGCTGGATCGGCGCCGTCCCGCTGCTTGCCGGAGCGATCGGCATGGCATGGCCAGGCGCCCCCGACCTGATCGTCACCGGCGACGGGCGGCACGTTGGCTGGCGCACCAATCGCGGGGTGGCGATCCTCCGCGATCGTGCCGGCGATTACGTTCGCGGGCAGTTGGCGGAGGGGGCGGGCGTCGATGGCGAACCGACCTTGCTGTCGGACTGGCCCGCAGCACGCTGCACCCGCGATCTCTGCTGGCTCGAACGCCGGGCGGCGGGGCGTATCTGGCGCGTGCTGGCGACCCGTAGTGCCTATCACGTGCCGACCGACGCACT
>NZ_JBELIE010000140.1:0-1318 GCF_042091075.1 Sphingomonas sp.
GGCCAGCGTGCCGAGATACCCGCGCGATGCGAAATCGCGATCCTCGTCCGACCGCCCGGCCATCTCCGCCACAGCCGCCGCATGCGCCGCGCGCGTGCTGGCGGAGGGCGGATCGGCCTGCGCCAGCGCGCTCGCAGCAGGAGCGGCGACCGCGACCATCGCCATCGCTGCGTGACGCAACACCCGCCCCCTCATGCCCGGAACCCCGGATCGATACGGTCGAGCTTGCGTAGCAGCGCCGGCCAGGCGAGCCGCTGCGCCAGCAATCCCATTCCCGCCGGAGCCGACTGGCGCGCGACCTTGTCCTCGACGCCATCGGGCGGCGGGTTGAGATTGTCGCGGCCGGCGGCGAGCATATGCACCTGCGCCTCACACGCGCGTTCGAGGAAGTAGAGACGCAGGAAACAGGCCGCGACGCTGTCGCCGATCGTCAGCGTTCCGTGGTTGCGCAAGATCATCGCATGGCGCGCACCCAGATCGGCCACGAGCCGTTCGCGTTCGTCGAGGTCGGTCGCGATCCCTTCATAGTCGTGATAGGCGACGTCCGCACCGGCGATCATCGCGGTCTGCGTATGCGGCAGAAGGCCGAACGCCATCGCGCTGACCGTCTGACCATAAGGCGTGTGGACGTGCATCACCGCCTGCGCATCCTCCCGCCCCATGTGGATTGCGGAATGGATCGTGAAGCCCGCCGGGTTGACGGGGTGCGTACCGGCATCGACCGGATGGCCGTCGACGTCGATCTTCACGAGCGACGAGGCCGTAATCTCTTCGAACATCCTGTCATAGGGATTGATCAGAAAGTGATGGTCGGGCCCCGGCACACGGACCGACAGATGGGTGAAGATCAGATCGTCCCATCCGTAATGCGCCACCAGGCGATAGGCGGCGGCAAGATCGACGCGCACCGCCCATTCCCCGGCCGACATGCCGTCGGGAGGCGACGCCGCGGGAGCGTGAGGGGAAGGGGCAGCCATGGCCATCGTCCGGGGTTCCTTGGGGTCAGAAGGCGGTGGACACGCCGAGCTTGACCTGTCGGCCAAGCGCGCTCGCGGTGAAGGGATCGTAATTGTAGTTTAGCCGCGCAAACGGCGGATCGCGATCGGTGACGTTGAGGACGGTCAGCGTCAGATTGGTATCGGGCACGATCTGATATTGCAGGCTGACGTCCGCGGTGCGGAACGGCGCGATGCGCGCGCCTTGCGACAAGGTCGGCGATCCGGGCAGCAGCGTGCTGGGACCGAAGATGCCGGCGGGGTCGTCGGCGCGCTGGTCGTACATGCCGCCGACATAGTTGAAGGTGACACGCGCATTCAGG
>NZ_JBELIE010000140.1:1328-8745 GCF_042091075.1 Sphingomonas sp.
CGCCGGCTGAACGACGACGCCCGCCACCGACTGCGCGCCCGTCTTATATTCGAGGTTGTAGGTCGCCGAGCCGCCCATGCTGACGCGCACCGCACCGACATCGGCATCGTAATCCAGATTGAAGTCGAGCCCGGCGTCCCGCACCCGCGCGCCGTTCTGGTAGGTGGTGACGACACGCGACACGTTCGCCGCGCTGCACGTCCCCGCCCCTGCCACGCCACCGCCGTCGTTAAAGAAGAACCGCTGGCGCAGCGCCGCATAAGCGGCGTTGGTGCAGTTGCTGCCGGCAAACAGCGTCGCGACCATGCCGCCCAGCGGATCGGCGACGATCGTGTCGCGGATCTGGTAGCGGAAATAGTCGACGCTTGCGCGCAGGCCACCCGCGTTGAACAGCACGCCGCCCGACAGGTTCGTCGAGGTTTCGGGCTGCAACCCCGGCCGCCCGAGAATTTCGACGGGCTTGAACGCGCTGCCGACCAGTTGCAGCCCGGTGAAGGAATTGGGCGTCAGATACTGGACCGGCGGCCCGCGGAAGGTGGTGCCGATGCCGCCGCGGAACGCCAGCCAGTCGGTCGCCTGGAAGCGCAGCCGCGCCTGCGGATTGAAGGTCGATCCGATCTGACCGCCGTAATCTTCGTACCGCGCGGACAGCTGGCCGTTGAGCGAGGACAGGATCGGCAGCTGCAATTCGGCAAAGACCGCCCGTACGTCGCTGCTGGCCTGCGCGGCGCGGGTGCTGCCGAGGAAACCGAACGCGCCGGTCGCCTGCGCGGCCGGACCGCCAACCGTGCTGGGCGCGCACGCCCCGAGATTGCCGTTGAGCGGCGTTTCACGACACGGCGTTACGGCAAGGTCGTTCGCGGCGCCGAGCGCGGTGCGGAACGACGAGCGGCGATACTGACCGCCGAGCGCGAATTTCAGCTCGCCGCCGGGCAGCGAAATTCCCGTGCCGCCCGACACGGTCGCATCGGCGACGAAGAGCTGCGTGTTGGTGCGCGTGACGCTGGGCACGAACAGCCAGCTCGCCAGGCTGGCGGTGTTGGCGACGCCCGCGACATAACCGGGATTGGCCGCGCCCGTCACCGGATTGGCGGCGATCGCATTGCCGAAGGGATTGAGATACTGGCAGCCGTTCTGGCCGGGCGTATTCGCCGCGACGTTGCACCCTGCCCCGCCGAGCCCGCGCAGCGCGAGCTGGATGCGATCGCCGAAGATGTCGTTGCTTTCGACATAGCGGTAATAATGCTGGTACGTGCCGGCGATCTCGAAATCCACGCCTTGCGTCAGCGGCCCGCGCAGCGCCAGCGTGAAGCGGGCGGTCTCCGACCGGCGGCTGCCGGTCAGCGACCCCGGATAGTCGGCCTCGCCCAGCGTCAGCGGATTGCCGCCGAGCAGATAGGGACGGAACAGCAGCGTCGGAAAGACGACGCCCGCGGCATTGGCGAGCCCGCCGTTCTGCTGCGCATAGGCCTGGAAACCGGGGTTGCTCGCCGGCACGTAGAAGCCCGACACGCTGCTGCGGTTGACGCCGCCGAGCGCGACGATCGAGGGCGGCTGCGAGGGCAGATAGGACGGCGAGGTGAGGACGTGCGGGTTTTCCGACGCGCCGTAAAGGGCGGTCGCCTGCACCTCCATGCCATGTGGCAGGTCGATGCCGACGTCGACGAACACCTGCCCGCGGCGTTCCTGTTCGGCGAGCGCGTCGAATTGCGTGGTGTTGCCGATGCAACGGTTCTGCGTGGTGACGTAGCCGCCGAGCGGCGCGCAGGCGACATCAGTGCGTACCGCCCCCAGCGGCGCCCCGGTCGCGCCGATAGGGACGAAGCTGCCGGGGTTGCTCGCCGGATTCCAGCCGCCCTGGGGGTTGGTGGCATAATCACGCAGCGCGAAGTCGCGCTTCGTCGCGAGCAATTGCCCGCGCGTCTGCACGCCGGCGGCGACGAGGAAGCGCAGGCCGTTCGCATCATGGCCGAAGCTGATCGAGGCATCGATGTCGCCGTCGCTGCCGGGCACATGCTTGTAGCTGCCCGCTGCGCGAAACCCCTTCTGATCGGTGCGCGTGATGAAATTGACGACGCCGGCGATCGCATCGGAGCCGTAGGTCGCGGCAGCCCCGTCCTTCAGCACCTCGACCCGGCCGATGGCGGCGAGCGGGATGAGATTGATGTCCACCGCGGGCGCGCCGGTGCCGACGGGGACGAGCCGTTTGCTGTTGAGCAGCACCAGCGTCCGTTCGGGGGTGAGGCCGCGCAGATTGACCGTGGCGATGCCTTCGCTGCCCTGCGAGCGGGAATCGAACTGGTTCGAATCGCCCAGCACGCCGCTGGACGTCGGCAAGGCCTTCATCAGTTCGACGACCGACGGGCTTCCTTGTCGCGCGAGGTCCTGCGCGCCGATGACGTCGACCGGCGCCGGCGCATCCTCGCGCGATCCGCGGATCAGCGATCCGGTGACGACGATGTCGGGCTGGTCGGCGGGCGCATTGGCCTGAACGGGCACCGCCGCAGCCGGCGCTTCCCCCGTCTGTGCCTGCGCCTGCCCCGCCAGCAGCGAGACGGAAACCCATATGGTGCTGCCCAGCAACGTCGCGCGCATAGCCCTCTCCCAATCCTGCGAGACGCTTCGGTCTCTTGGGCGAAGGGGTAGCGCAGTGGATGCGCCATGACGTCGGTCGAAAAATGTAGCGCCGTTATGCCTTCAGGCTATCAGCGATCTTACGGGGCACCCTTGGCGATCTGCGCGATGCGGCGCACCAGCGGCACGCTCCACAGGCCCTTGGTGGTCAGCATCCAGCATTCGAACGGGAATGTCTCGGTCGATGGCAGCTCGACCAACGTGCCGTCGGCCAGTTCGCGATCGAACACGAAGCGCGGGCCGCGCGCGATCCGGTCCGTGCCTTGCGGATAGTGGCGGATCATGTCGGGATCGTCGGACACCAAGCCGCGCAGCCGCCGGTTCTGATCGGGGGCGATGGGCCCCAGCCATTCGAGCAGCGCATCGCTGACCAGCATGTTCGCCATCGGATAGGTGAGCACGTCGGCGGGGCCGACCGGCGCGCGCGCCAGCAGTGGGTGACCGGGGCGCACGACGAAGATCGTATCGGTGTCGAACAATTTGATGCGCACCAGGTCGGGATAGGCCTCGGCATTCTCGCGGCGGCTGAACGAGATGTCGAACGCCCCTTCGTGCACGCCGCGGGCCAGCCCCTCGCTCGCGACACGGCGGACGACGAGCTGCAGGTTGGGAAATTCGGTGGCCGACCGCCGGATCACCATGGGCAGCGGGTTGAGATGCGTGGCCGCCCCGGCCGCTATGGTGAGCACGCCGAGGTCGCCACGGCTGCGCTGTTCGACCTCGCGCATCAGCGCCGCGACCTCGTGCAGCAACGGCTCGGCGCGGCGGGCGAGATAATCGCCGTGCGGCGTCGGCCGCGTTCCCTCGGTCGAGCGGTCGAACAATTGCAGGCCGAGCTGGCCTTCGAGACGCGCGATGCTTTTGCTCAGCGTCGGCTGCGCGACGCCGAGCAACCGCGCGGCGCCGTTGAAGCCCCCCGCCTTCACGACGGCGACGATCTGTTCCAGGTGCCGCAATTCCATCGTGGCACCCTATCGCCCGTGCGGGCCGGCGACCAGACTAACGGATCGGAACCTTGGGGGGATAGGCCTTGAACGTCGCGAGCTGCGCCTGCACGGCCGCGGCGACGACCGGGATCTGCGGCTGTTTCAGGGGCGCGAGCGCGTGCTCCTCCTTGGGATCGATGTAGAGATCGAACATCTTTCCGCCGTAGACCGAGGTCGTATAGGCCGCCGAAAACGGGCTGGAGCGCGGCCAGCTGTCGTCGCTTTCGGTGATCTGGTCGTGCATCAGATATTTGAACTCGGCGACGCGTGCGCCCATGAAGATGTTGTTTACCCAGTAATATTCGACGCGGCGCGCGCTCTGCCCCTGCGGCGCGAGGAAGAAGCCGGTCTGGTCGATGCTGTCGATATAGCGGTCGGTGGGCACGAGATCGGCCCGGCCGGCGAGCGACAGGCTGGTCGCGAACACGTCCATCAGGTCGAACAGGCCGTCCGACACGCGGCCGGGCGCGATGACGCCGGGCCAGGACACGATCATCGGCGTGCGCACGCCGCCTTCGTAGATCGACCCCTTGCCCGATCGGAACGGCGTGGTGCCCGTGTCGGGGAAGGTTTCGAGCATCGGGCCGTTGTCGGACGCGATCATGACGATCGTGTTGTCGAGCTGTCCGGAGGCCTTCAGCGCCTCGACGACTTGGCCGACGCGGTGGTCGAGCTCGACGATCACGTCCTTGTACGGATAGCGGCCGGGCGATTTGCCGGCGACTTGGGGGTGCGGGTAATTGTCGAAATGCGCGCCGCGCGTGCCGACATACAGGAAGAAGGGGTTTTTCTCGTTCTTGCGCGAGGCGATGAACTGCGTCGCCCGGTCGGTCAGCTTTTCATCGACGAAGCGGATCGTGTCGCGGTCGATCGGATAGGCGAGCGTCGCCGCCGCCCCCGTCTTGCCCGCGACGATGCCCATCGTCTCGCCCTTCTCGGCCCAGGCGCGGCGATCGGGATCGTTGACGAGATCGGGATTGCGCCAGGGTTCGCGCCACGCGGTATAATCGTCGGACGAGGTGAGGATGCCGTAATAATCGTCGAAGCCGACGTTCTGCGGTTGCGCCTGCTCGGCGCCGCCGAGGTGCCATTTGCCGATCGCCTGCGTGGCATAGCCGGCCTTCTTCAGCAGTTCGGCGAGCGTGACCTCGCCATTGAGGCCGGTCGCCGCATTGTTCTCACCCGGCAGATAGGGGCGTAGCAGGCCGCTGCGCACCGGCAGCCGCCCGGTGAGCAGCGCGGCGCGCGTCGGCGTGCACGACGGCTGCGAATAGGCGGAGGTGAGGCGCAGGCCACCGGCGGCGAGCCGGTCGAGATTGGGCGTCGGGCTGCCCACCGCCGCGCCGCCGCCGAACACGCCGATGTCGCTCCAGCCGACATCGTCCACCAGGATCATGACGATATTGGGTGCGCGCCCGAACCGCGCCCGCGCCCGCCCCAATGCCGCGGCGGCCGCCGCGCGATCTTGGGGCAGGTCGATCACCGGTTCGCGGTTGGGCGCCGGGCGCGTGGTCTTGGCGAGGAACCCGTCGACGGGCTTGTCCCCCTGCGCTGCCGCCACCCCCGCCGTCAGCGCGACCGCACAGGCGAATGCCGACATTCCGGCTGTGATCCGTTTCATCCGATCCTCTCCCTTTACCGCTGGGCTATCGCCCGCAGCGGCGTCTGACGACGGTATAGCGGTCATGCCTTCGGGCTATCGGGGCGACGGCGGCGATCCGTGCTAGGATAAGCCCTTGTGACGAAAGGAGCGGCGGACATGCGATACGGCGATATGGTCCGCCTGCCCGGCGGCACCTTCTCGATGGGGTCCACCCGCTTCTACCCGGAGGAAGCCCCCGTCCGGCGCGTGCGCGTGGATCCGTTCGCGATCGACGCCGCCCCCGTGACGAACAGCGCATTCGCCGCGTTCGTCGCCGCCACTAGTTATGTGACGATGGCGGAACGCGCGCCCGACCCGAAAGACTATCCGGGTATGGACCCCGCGCTCGCCCAGCCGGGTTCGCTGGTGTTCGAAAAGACCGCCGGCCCCGTCGACATGACCGACGTCAGCCAGTGGTGGCATTTTCGCCTGGGGGCGCATTGGCGCCATCCGCTGGGTCCCGGCAGCAGTGTCGACGATCTGGGCGATCACCCGGTCGTGCATGTCACCCACGCCGATGCCGAGGCCTTCGCGCAGTGGGCCGGGAAGGCACTACCGACCGAGGCGGAGTGGGAGTTCGCGGCGCGTGGCGGCCTGGAGGACGCGGATTACGCCTGGGGAAACGAGCTGGCGCCGGGCGGCGCGATGCTGGCGAATTACTGGCAGGGGCGCTTCCCGTTCGCCAACCAGATGCTCGACGGCTTCGAGCGGACGTCGCCGGTCGGCACCTATCCTGCCAACGGCTATGGCGTGTACGACCTGATCGGCAACGTCTGGGAATGGACCGCGGACTGGTACGCGACGCCATCCGTCCTACGCGGAAAGACCGGCCCCAAATGCTGCGCGATCGCCAACCCGCGCGGCGCGCGGCGACAGGACAGCTTTGACCCGGGAGAAGCCGCGCGCATTCCGCGCAAGGTGCTGAAAGGCGGATCCCATCTGTGCGCCGAAAGCTATTGCCAGCGCTATCGCCCTGCTGCCCGCCATGCGCAGCCCATCGATTCCGCGACGACCCACATCGGGTTTCGCTGCGTAACCCGCTGACTCATCAACGACGGCGCGCGCCTCTCCCATACGCCGTCATGCGCACGCGCCGACAAGGCTCTCCGAGGCCGCGCGTCAGAACCGACGTCGCAGGGTCCCGAACACCTGGCGCGGCGACCCGGCCTGAAGCGTATTGTTGAGCGAGGCGGCGGTGTTGAAGAACTGACCGGATCCGAGCGCCGCGATATAGCGCTTGTCGAGCAGGTTTACCGCGTTCAGCTGCACCTCGAGCCCCGCGAGCGCGCTGCCGATCGGGAAACGATAGCCGAGCGCCGCATCGATCAGCGTGTAGCCGGGCACCGTCA
Source organism: Sphingomonas sp. (assembly GCF_042091075.1). Lineage (GTDB taxonomy): Bacteria > Pseudomonadota > Alphaproteobacteria > Sphingomonadales > Sphingomonadaceae > Sphingomonas. The sequence goes on from NZ_JBELIE010000140.1 coordinate 7,940, forward strand.
CGTCGCCGGTATAGGTGACGTTGCGGCGAGAGGTGTAGCCGCCGGCCAGATTGCCGAACAGTGCGCCGTCGTCGTAATTGACTTCCGCCTTGGCGAGGTTCGCCGGCGTATCGACGGTGCGCACGCCGCGCGTGGCGACCAGCGCGGTGCCGTTGACGGTGTTATCGTCGTAGGTGCTGTCGTTGTACGAATAGGAGGCGATCAGCGACAGCGGGCGGCTGACGCGATAGGTCGCGGCGATCTCGACACCGCGGCTCGTCACGCTGCCGACGTTCTGCAGCACGCTGGGATTGCCCAGGATGTTGGCGCCGCTGAACGCCGCGAGCAGGCGGTTGCGGAACTTGACGTCGTACACCGCGACGACGCCGCGCAGCGCGCCAAGGTCGAACCGCCACCCCGCCTCGACGGTCCGCGACGTCTCCGGCTTCAGCGTGCCGCGGATCGCTTCGAACCCCGCCTGCGTCGTGCCGAACGGGCCGCGGAACGAGCTGATGAAGGCGCGCATGTTCTCGGCGTAATTGGCGAAGAACTCCTGGCGACCGGCGCGGTAGGTGGCGCCGATCTGCGGCTGGAACCAGTCCCGCGCGGCGATGCGGCCATTGATGAACGGCGTGCCGAACGTCGTAACGATGCCGTTCGACACCCGCGCGCCCTTGAACCCGCCCGCGATCGTCAGCGCGTCGTCCAGTTTCCACGTATCGCTGACGAAATACTGGTTGGTGACCGTGGTCAGATCGGTCAGGAAATCGCTGCGGAACGGATTGCGCAGGAAGCTGGTGACGTCGGGGCGATTGTCCTGGCCGACC
>NZ_JBELIE010000008.1:0-40523 GCF_042091075.1 Sphingomonas sp.
CTGCCCGTCGATCGGTGCGCCGCCCTGCCAGCTCGACAGCCCGCCATCGCCCATCACCGTGGCCAGCAGCGCGGGGGTGACGTGCGTCAGCACCGCCGCCACCGTATCGGGCAGCATCTGCCGCCGGGCATCATAAGCGGCGCGCAGCATCGCGATCGTCGCCACCACCTCCAGCAGCGCCGTCGGCGATCGGCTGACCACGCCGCCATCCTGCGACAGCGATGCCGCCAGCGCGCGCTGCAAGCCTTCCTCGCCCAGTTCCAGGCGGATCTCCCCCTGCGGGATCAGCAAGCCTGCGACGATCACCGCCGCCCAGGCGCCGATCCGTTCCGCGCCCGGCGGCGCCTTGTCGGCGGTGCGATCCAGATGCCGCGCCGCGCGGCCGATGCCGTTCAGGATGCGCGAGCGAAAGATCAGGTCGGTCGACGACAGCAGCAGCGGCGCGTGGAATGTCCACATCATCAGCCGCCGCGCGGCCAGCGCCGGGTGCCAGGCGGCCTCCGACACGCGATCGCCATGCGCCGCCAGCCAGCGCGTCGCCAGCATCTCCGCTACCGGCGCGACGCGCGCCCGATCACCCACCGCCGCCAGATCGCGCAGCCAATCGAAACCATGCAGATAGGCGGCCAGCACCGGATTGGCGTCAAGCGCCGCCCAGTCGATCTCCGCCAGCCCGCGCTGCGCGCACGCGACGATGACGCGCCCATCCAGCAATGCCTCGCCGATCGCGGGGTCGCCGGGCAGCGGATCGACCGGGGTGGCGATCAGCCGCACCGGGTGACGGCCATCCAGCCGCCGGTCGTGGATCGGCGTGCGCCACGTCAGCCGCTCGAAATAATGCGCCACGCGGTGCGTCAGCGACTGCGCGGCATTCGGCGTCACCTTGATCAGGCGCCGCCCTTGTTCGATGCTGTCCGGCGCCGCGTCGTTCATCCCCCGCGCAACACCCGGATATTCTCGGCATATTGCGCCGGTCCGCCGCGGAAGGTGGCGGTGCCGGCCACCAGGGCATCGGCGCCCGCCTCGATCGCCTGGCGGGCCGTGTCGGGATCGATCCCGCCGTCCACTTCCAGATCGATGTCGCGGCCCGATTGATCGATCAGCTTGCGGATCGCGGCGATCTTGCGCAGCTGGCTGGCGATGAAATGCTGCCCGCCAAACCCGGGATTCACGCTCATCACCAGGATCAGGTCGACCATATCGACCAGATAATCCAGCATCTTGGCGGGCGTACCGGGGTTCAGCACCACACCAGCTCGTTTCCCCAGCGAGGCGATATGCTGCAACGTGCGGTGGATATGCGGCCCCGCTTCGACATGGACCGTGATCGTATCGGCCCCCGCCTCGGCAAAGGCATCAAGATAGGCATCGACCGGCGAAATCATCAGATGGACGTCGAACGGCTTGGTCGTGTGCGGGCGCAGCGCCTTCACCACCGCCGGGCCGATCGTGATATTGGGCACGAAATGCCCGTCCATCACGTCGACGTGAATCCAGTCGGCGCCGGCGGCGTCGATGGCGCGGACTTCGTCGCCCAGCTTGGCGAAATCGGCGGACAGGATCGAAGGGGCGATGCGGACGGGTTTGGCCATGACGCACTCTCGTTAGCGCGGATGATGCTCAGGCGGAAGCGCGTCGCAACCTGGCAATGAAGAAGCCGTCACACCCGCCATCCGCCGACAGGGCGCCGGGCAGCGTGCGAACCCACCCGCGTTCATGCGCGACGATTCCGGCGGGCAGATCGTCGGTATGCGGTGCCTCGATCGCATAATCGGCGTGATCGGCGAGAAAGGCCTCGATCTGCGCCTCGCCCTCCTCGGGCTCCAGCGAGCAGGTGGCATAGACCAGCACGCCGCCCGGCGTGACCCAGCCGGCCGCCCGCGTCAGGATCTGCCGCTGCAACAGCGCCATATCGGCGACGATCGCGTCGGTCGCGCGATAGAGCACGTCGGGGTGGCGCCGGAAGATGCCGGTCGCGCTGCACGGCGCGTCGACCAGCACCGCCTGTGCCGGGGCGGCGGGCTGCCAGTGCCGCACGTCGGCGATCGCCAGGTCGAACGACAGGCGCGTGCGTTCGCGGTTGGCGAGGAGTCGCGCGGCGCGACTTTCCGATACTTCCACCGCGGTCACGTTCCAGCCCTGCGCGGCGAGCTGGAGTGTCTTGCCGCCCGGTGCGGCGCACAGGTCCAGCGCAACGCCCGTGCCGCGCCCGATCAGCCGCGCGGGCAGCGACGCGGCGATGTCCTGCACCCACCACGCCCCCTCGTCGAAGCCGGGCAGCGCGGCGACATCGCTGCCGGCGGGCACGCGGCGGTGCCCCGGCATCAGCATGGGCGCATCGATACCCTGCCATGCGGGATCGCGCAGCGTCAGATCGATGGGCGGGGGCGCGGCGATCGCCCGTGCGGCGGCGGCGGTCGCCTCTTCCCCCCAATGCGCAAGCCATCGCGCGGCGACCGTGCCGGGCAGCATCGGCACCTCGGGCAGCGTCGCGCCGTTGCGCATCAGCGTGCCGAACACGCCATGCACCAGCTTGCGCGGACCGCCATCGACCAGCGGCAGCACCGTCGATATCGCGGCATGCGGCGGCGTGCCGAGCGAGAGCGCCTGGACGAGCGCGATGCGTAGCGCAAAGCGCGCCTTGGCATCGTCGGGCAGCCGCTGCCGCGTCGCCGAATCGATCAGCGCATCGAGATCGGGCAGCCGTCGCAGCGTCTCCGCCGCGATCGCATGCGCCAGCCCGCGATCCGGGCCGCCGTGCAACGCGCGGGTGGCCTGCGCCAGCGCGGCTTCGAGCGGTTCGCCACGACGCAGCACGGCATCGAGCAATCGCAGCGCGGCACGGCGCGCGGCAGTGCCGAGCGGCTCGCCCGCGCGGGCCATATCGCGGGCCACCTCAGGCGAGCGGATCGAGGGCGCTGGCGCGGCGCTTGGTGACGGGGACGGACGGCGTGCCCGACGACGGGCGCCGGGTCGGTTCGGGGGAAGCGATCATCCCCATCTCCTGCGCGATCTCCTCCAGCGCGGCAATCCGGTTCGCGGTGGCAGGATGGGTCGCGAACAGGCTGTCGGCGGAGCGACCCGGGACGATGTACAATTGCTGCGCGGCGGGAATGCGTGTCGCAGCGACGCCAGGGATCGCCTCCGCGCCGCGCTGCAGCTTCGCCAGCGCGGCGGCCAGCGCGCGTGGATTGCCGGAAATCGCCGCACCGGCGCGATCGGCGGCATATTCACGCGTCCTGCTGATCGCGAGCTGGACGATCATCGCCGCGAACGGCGCGACCAGCACCGCCAGCAGGCCGGCCCAGGCGGGGCCATGGCGCTCACCGCCGCCACGGAAAAACAGCCCGAATTGCGCCAGCATCGATATCGCGCCGGCGATCGTCGCGACCATCGTCATCACCAGCGTGTCGCGATGCCGCACATGCGCCAGTTCATGCGCCATCACGCCGGCGATCTCGTCGCGGTCGAGCAGATCCAGCAGCCCGGTCGTCGCCGCCACCGCGGCATGCTGCGGGTCGCGCCCGGTGGCGAAGGCATTGGGCGACGGATCGTCGACGATATAGACGCGCGGCATCGGCAGCCCGGCGCGCCGCGCCAGTTCGCGGACCAGCGATACCAGTTCGGGGGCGCTGCCCTCGTCCACTTCGCGCGCGCGATGCATCGCCAGCACGATCCGGTCCGCGTTCCAGAAGGTGACGAGATTCATCGCCGCCACCACCAGCAGGGCGATGATCGCACCGCCGCCGCCGCCCAGCGTATAGCCCAGCGCCATGAACAGCGCGGTCAGCGCGGCCAGCAGCATCGTCGTCTTGAAGCCGTTCATGCCGCTCCATATGTGCACCGCGCGAACAGGGTTCAATCGGAGAGCCATGATGGGCAAGCGCCCCGATCACGTGACGCCGCCGGCGTATCTGACGCCGAATACCCCGGTGCCGACGCCCGAATCTGTCGAGCGCCCGAAGACGGATCCGCTCGGCCGCGATCCGGTTCGCTTCGGCGATTGGGAGCTGAAGGGCATCGCGATCGATTTCTGATCGCCGGTCGGGGCCGGTCGCGACCCCGATGATCACTCTTCGCGCAAGGGCCGCGCCAGCAACGCGCCGATCACCTCGCGCACCGCCGCGCCGTCGAGCAGCCGGCATACCGCCGCGGTAATCGGCATTTCAACGCCGAGCGAGCGGGCCGCATCGCGCAGCGCGGGGGCGGTCGCGGCACCCTCCGCCACCGTCCGGCGGTTCGCCAGCAGCTCACGCGCGTGCTCCCCGCGTCCGATCCCCATGCCGAGCGCGTAATTGCGCGACGCGGTGGAGGAACAGGTCAGCACCAGGTCGCCCAACCCCGACAGCCCGGCAAGCGTCTCCGCCCGCGCGCCGCGCGCCAGGCCGAAGCGGGTCATTTCCGCGAAGCCGCGCGCGATCAGCGCCGCGCGCGCATTCTGGCCCAGCGCCGCACCCTCCACCACGCCGCAGGCGATCGCCAGCACGTTCTTCACCGCGCCACCGATCTCCGCCCCGATGACGTCGTCGGCGACATACGGCCGAAAGTGCGGCGCCGCGATCAGCGCGGCCAGCTCGCCGCGCGGCGTCCCCGCGTCCCCGGCCAGCGTGATCGCGGTCGGCAACCCGCGTGCCAACTCGTGCGCGAAGGTCGGGCCGGACAGCACCATCACGGGCGATCCGGGGTGCGCCGCCGTCGCCACCTCGCTCATCAACAGATGTGTGCCATGTTCGACACCCTTGCAGCAGACGACCAGCGACTGGCCCCGCGCGGGCAGCGCCGCCAGCACGCCGCGCATCGCCTGCGCCGGGGTGACCACCAGGTTGAACCGTGCCGTGGCGACCCGTGCCAGATCGGTCGTCGCCTCGATCAGCGGCGAGAGCGGCGCGTCCGGCAGATAAGGCATATTGCGATGTTCGGCATTGATCGCCGCCACCAGCGCCGGATCGCGCCCCCATAATAGGACGGGGTGACCGTTGCCCGCCGCTAGCTGCGCCAGCGCGGTGCCCCAGGCCCCCGCCCCGATCACCGCCAGTGGCGCGGTCACGCCTTCACCCCGGCGCCGCGCACCTTTTCGGCGGTCGGGTCGAGCGGCCAGCGCGCCCGCGCGGCGGTGTCGAGCGGATCGGTCAGCCCGGCGGCGAACCGCTCCACTCCCGCCCAGGCTATCATCGCGGCATTGTCGGTGCACAGCCACGCCGGTGGCGCGACGAAGCGCAGGCCATGTTCCTCCGCCAGCCCGTGCAGCGCCGCCCGCACGGCGCCGTTCGCCGCGACGCCGCCGGCCACCACCAGCGCGGACGCCTGCGGGGCGCGGACCAGCGCGCGACGGGTGCGGTCGATCAGGCAGTCGACCACCGCCGCCTGGAAGGAGGCGGCGATATCGGCGGCGGCATGGTCAGGCGCGGCGCGCGCCACCGCCGCCTTCAGCCCGGCGAAGGAGAAATGCGGCTCGGCGGAACCCTTCAGCGGTCGTGGCAGCGGCACCGCGCGGGGATCGCCGGTCGCCGCGGCGCGCTCCACCGCCGGCCCGCCGGGAAAACCGAGGCCGAGGATCTTCGCAGTCTTGTCGAACGCTTCGCCGGCGGCATCGTCGATCGTCGTGCCCAGCCGGCGATAGGCATCGACCCCCTCGACCAGCAGCAACTGGCAATGCCCGCCCGACACCAGCAGCAACAGATACGGAAAGTCGAGCGCCGGATCCGCGAGACGCGGGCTGAGGGCGTGCCCCTCCAGATGGTTGACCGCGATCAGCGGCTTGCCGGTGGCGTGCGCGATCGCCTTGCCGGTCACCAGCCCAACCATCACCCCGCCGATCAGCCCTGGGCCGGCGGTGGCGGCGACCGCATCGATATCATGGATCGAGATCCCCGCATCCGCGAGCGCCGCCTCGATCAACGGCTCCAGCGCCTCGACATGCGCGCGCGCCGCGATTTCCGGCACGACGCCGCCATACGGGCGGTGCGCCGCTTCCTGACCGGCGAGGCGATGGGCCAGAACCTGACGCTCCTGCGTGACGAGCGCGGCGGCGGTTTCGTCGCAGGAGGATTCGAGCCCGAGGATCAGCATCAGGCGTATCTAGGGCGTGCGCGGGTAAAGGGAAACGGTCAGCGCCTGTGCCGTGGCGCGGGGAGGCGCTTGCGGGGCTCCGTCGAAGCCGGCAAGGCGTATCGCCATGTTCAGGCTTGGAACCCGTGGCTCTCCGCTCGCTCTCACCCAGGCCGGGATGGTGCGGGATGCGCTGATGGCGGCGCATGGCTGGGCCGATGTCGCGATCGTCGTCATCCGCACCACCGGCGACCGCGTGCAGGATCGCGCGCTGGCCGAGATCGGGGGCAAGGCGCTGTGGACGAAGGAGCTCGACCGCGCGCTGTTGGCGGGAGAGGTCGATGCCTGCGTCCATTCGATGAAGGATGTCGAGACGCTGCGCCCCGATGCGATCGCGATCGCGGCGATGCTGCCCCGCGCCGATGTGCGCGACCGGCTGATCGGGGCCGACTCGCTGGACGCGCTGCCGCATGGCGCGACGATCGGCACCAGTTCCCCGCGGCGCAGCGCGCAGCTGAAGCGGATCCGCCCCGACGTGTCGACCTTGCTGTTTCGCGGCAATGTCGACACCCGGCTGGGCAAGCTGGCGGCGGGGGAAGTGGATGCCACGCTGCTGGCGGCGGCAGGGCTCGAGCGGCTGGGGCGCCATGATACCGGGGTGGCGATCCCGCTCGAGCGGATGTTGCCGGCGCCGGCGCAGGGGGCGGTGGGGATCGAGACGCTGGCGGACGGCGCGGCGCGTGAACGGGTCGCCGCGATCGATCATGCCGCGACGCATGCCGCGGTGGCGGCGGAGCGGGCGCTGCTCGCCGGGCTGCGGGCCGATTGCCATTCGCCGGTCGCCGCGCTGGCGCAATATGATGCGGGCGAGCTGCTGCTGCGCGCGCAATTGCTCTCCCCGGACGGCGCGGCGTCGGTGGAGGGGGAGGCGCGCGGCGACGATCCGGTGACGCTGGGCGCCCGGCTGGCGCTCGACCTGCTTGATCGCGCGCCGCCGGTGGTGCGCGCGCTGTTCGGCTGACGATGGCGCGCCGGGTCGTCGTCCTGCGGCCCGAACCGGGCAATGCGCGGACATGCGCCGCGCTGGCGGAGCGCGGACTGACGCCCGAACCGCTGCCGCTCTTCACGGTTCGCGCATGCCCCTGGACCGCGCCCGAGCCGATGGCGTTCGACGCGCTGCTGCTGACCAGCGCCAATGCGGCACGGCACGGCGGGGCGGCGTTGGCGGCGGTGGCGGGCCTGCCCGTCGTCGCGGTCGGCGCGGCGACCGCGGCGGCGGCGCGACAGGCCGGGCTGACGGTCGCGATCACCGGCGGCGGCGATGCGGCACAGGCGGTGGCGCAGGCGGGGCGCTTTCCCCGCCTGCTGCATCTTGCCGGGCGGGACCGGATCGCGTTGCCCGGGGTGACGGCGGTGACGGTCTACGCCAGCGAGGCCGTGGCGATCGATTCGGCGGCGGCGGCGGCGCGCGCGGCGGGGCAGGTGGTGCTGCTGCACTCCGCGCGTGCCGCGACGCGGTTTGCCGCGCTGATGGCCGGCGGGTCGCGCGCGTCGACGCGGCTGGTGGCGATCAGCGATCCGGTGGCAGCAGCGGCCGGGACGGGGTGGCATGACGTCGCGATCGCGGCGCACGCAAGCGATCCCGCGATGATCGACGGCGCGGCGCGCGTCGCGATTGACCCGTGAGGCGCGCGCGAGGATAAGGCCGGGAATGAGCGACGCCACCGGCCCCGGACCCAGCGCCCCACGATCGCGGATCGGGCCGGTCGTGACGATCGCGATCATCGCCTTTATCGTCGGGCTGGGGCTGATGGCCTATGCAGTGCGCAATTCGCCCGGCTTCTTCATCCGTACCAAGCCGGCCCCCGCGTCCGGCGGCGCGCCGGCCCCCGCGCCCTCGCCGACCGCAGCGATCACCGACGCGACCACGCTGGCGCTGCGTGAGGCCGCGCTCGCCGCGCAGATCGCCAATCTGGAGGCGCGCACCGCGCGCACCGATGCCGACAGCGCGGTGGCGGCGGGTCGTGCGGGGCGGGCCGAGGCGATCCTGGTCGCCTTCGCCGCGCGCCGCGCGATCGATCGCGGCGTCGGGCTCGGCTATCTGGAAGCGCAGTTGCGGGAGCGATTCGGCCCGACCCTGCCCAATGACGTCAACGTCGTGATCCGCAACGCGCGTGCGCCGGTGACGATCGAGGATCTGCGCGAGGGGCTGAACGTCGCCGCGCCGACGCTGCTGAATACCCGCACCGACTGGTGGGCGGGGATCGGCAGCGAGTTGCGCAATCTGGTGGTCGTCCACAAGGCCGGTACGCCGTCGCCGCTGCCGTCCGACCGGATCGCCCGCGCGCGTCGCCTGATCGAGCAGGGCAATGTCGAGGCGGCGCTGGCGGAGGTGAAGCGGCTGCCCGGCGCGGGCGAGGCGGCGAACTGGACCGCCGCGGCGCAGCGCTGGGTCGATACGCGCCGCGCGCTCGACACGCTGGAGGCGGCGGCGATCACCGGGGCGATCGCACCGCGTGCCGTCTCTCCGGTGACGGTGTCGCCGGCGCCGGGCGCGCCGCCGGTCGCGCCCGCCGACGCGGGGAACGACGCGCTGTTCTGATGCGGGCGATGCCGCCCGCCATCGCGGCGGCGGCGGTCCTTAGCGCAGGGCGTCCGCGATCAGCTTCCGGGTGTTGTCGATCCCGTACAGCCGGATGAAACTGCCCATGCGCGGCCCCTGGGAAGAGCCGAGCAACGTTTCGTACAACGCCTTGAACCAGTCGCGCAGTTCGGCGAAGCCCCCGTTCTCATCAAACCGGCTCTTGCCGATTTCATAGACGATGTTCTGGATATCCTCGGCGCTGGCATCGGCGGGCAGCGCGGCCAGTTCAGCGTCGAGCCGGCGCAGTGCGTCGATCTCCACGCCCTCGGGCGCGCGACGCGACAGCGTCGGCGCGATCACATCGCGGTGATAGGCGAGCGCATGCGCGATCAGCCGGTCAAGCTCCGGGTAGCGCGCGGGCGTGGCGTCGGCGACGTAATTGGCGAGATACGCCCACACCTGCTCGCGCGTCGCGCCTTCGCCCATCACCCCCACCAGGTTGAGCAACAGGCCGAAAGTGACCGGCAAGTCACCGTCCGGCAGCTTCCCGTCATGAACATGGTGGACCGGGTTGCCCAGTCGCTCCTTGACCGCCTGATCCGCGTAATGGCCGCGGAACTGCCAGTAATCGTCCACCGCGCGCGGGATCACGCCCATGTGCAGCTGCTTGGCCTTCTTGGGCTCGCGATAGATATAGAAGGCCAGGCTTTCCTCGGGGCCGTAGGTCAGCCATTGCTCCAGCGACAGTCCGTTGCCCTTCGACTTCGAGATCTTCTCGCCCTTCTCGTCGAGGAACATCTCGTAATTGAATCCCTCGGGCGGTCGCCCGCCGAGCACGCGCGCGATCTTCGACGATTGGACCACCGAGTCGATCAGGTCCTTCCCGGCCATCTCGTAATCCACGCCCAGCGCGACCCAGCGCATCGCCCAGTCGACCTTCCATTGCAGCTTCGACAAGCCGCCCAGCGCGGATTGCTCGACGCGCTCGCCGTTCGCCGGATCGGTGAAGGCGATCGTCCCCGCCTCGGCATCGATCACCTCGACGGGCACCTGCAGCACGACGCCGTCGATCGGGCTGATCGGCAGCACCGGCGAATAGGTCGCTCGCCGCTCCGCCCGCAGCGTCGGCAGCATCACGTCCATCACGCCCTGCCAGTGGCGCAGCACCCCGCGGATCGCGTCGTCGAAGCGGCCCGACGTATAATAATCGGTCGAGGACGCGAATTCATAGTCGAAGCCGTAACGGTCCAGAAAGTCGCGCAGCATCGCATTGTTGTGCGCGGCGAAGCTGTCGAACTTGCCGAACGGATCGGGGATGCGCGTCAGCGGTCGCCCGAGATGCTCGGTCAGCATCGCGCCGTTCGGCACGTTGTCGGGCACCTTGCGCAGACCGTCCATATCGTCGCTGAACGCGATCAGGCGGGTCGGCTGGTCACTCAAGGTGTGAAAGGCGTTTCGCACCATCGTGGTGCGCAGCACTTCGTTGAACGTGCCGATATGCGGCAGGCCGGACGGGCCATAGCCGGTTTCGAAAACGATCGGCGCGCCATGCGGCTTGCCGTCGGGATAACGCTTCAGCAGCTTGCGCGCCTCTTCGAAGGGCCAGGCCTTGGAATCTAGGGCGGCGGTACGAATGTCGTCGGTCATGATGCACTGCGACGTAGCGAGGCGCGCGCGTGATGGCTATATGGCTGCGACCATGTCCTTCTGGGCCGCTCTCTCGCTTTTCGTTGCCACCGTCGTGCTGATGGAGGGGTTTGCCTATGTCATGCATCGCTGGGTGATGCACGGGCCGGGCTGGTTCCTGCACGAAAGCCATCACCGCGCGCGCGAAGGCCAATGGGAACTCAACGATCTGTATGCGGCGATCTTCGCGGTGCCGTCGTTCGTGATGATCCTGGGCGGGGTGCAACTGGGCTGGTGGCCGGGCTTCACCTGGATCGGTGCGGGCATCGCCGCTTATGGCGCGATCTATTTCGGCTTTCACGATATCATCGTGCATCAGCGCATCCCGACCCGCTACCTGCCGCGTTCCCGCTATATGAAACGGATCGTGCAAGCGCACCGGCTGCACCATGTGGTGGAAACGCGCGAGGGCAATGTCAGCTTCGGTTTCCTGATCGCGCCGCGCCCGGAGGAATTGAAGGCGGAGCTGAAGCGCCGTCACCGCAGCGGTGTACGCGCGCCCAAGGGCGCGGCGTGCCGGAATCACGCCACCGGCGATCCCGCGTTGATCGAAGATTAACCTTCTGCTGGCAGCATCCGCGGTCATGGAAAAGGCCGTCCCCCTCCCGCTGCCGTCCGACGCCGAGGAGCATCGTCACGCCTTGCGAAAGGCGGTCAAGATGCGCGCGCATCTGCGCGACCGCGGGACGACCCGATTCGAGATCGACGTGGTCGACCTGTCGGAGACAGGTTTTCGCGCGCAGACCAGCTTCACCTTATGGCCCGGCACGACGGTGTGGCTGACGCTGCCGGGGCTCGCCGCGCTGGAGGCGGTCGTCGCATGGCGCGACAAGTCCCGCTACGGTTGCGCGTTCAGCCGGCCACTGCATCCGGCGGTGTTCGATCATATCGTCGCGCTGGGCGATCGATAAGGTTCCCGGCCCCGACGCCGGCGTGACCGTGCGGACACCCGGCATCGATGGCCACCCGCGTCAGTCGAACAGCGACGACACGCTCGATTCATCCGCGATCCGGCGGATCGCCTCGGCCAGCAGCGGCGCGATCGTCAGGTGGCGGATCTTGTGTGCGCCCTTGATCGCCTCCTGATTGCCGATCGAATCGGTGATGACGAGTTCGTGCAGCGCCGAGCCCTCGACCCGCGCGACCGCGCCGCCCGACAGCACGCCATGGGTGACATAGGCGACGACATCCTCGGCCCCGGCTTCCTTCAGCGCCGCAGCGGCGTTGCACAGCGTGCCCGCGGAATCGACGATATCGTCGATCAGGATGCAGAAACGCCCCTCGACGTCGCCGATGATGTTCATCACCTCGGATTCACCGGCACGCTCGCGGCGCTTGTCAACGATCGCCAGCGGCGCGTTGTCGAGCCGTTTGGACAGTGCGCGGGCGCGCACCACGCCGCCGACGTCGGGCGAGACGACCATCAGGTTCTTCTCGCCGAAGCGTGAGCGGATATCCGCGCTCATCACCGGGGCGGCGAACAGATTGTCGGTGGGGATATCGAAAAAGCCCTGGATCTGGCCGGCGTGGAGATCGACCGACAGCACGCGGTCCGCGCCGGCGGTGGTGATCAGGTTCGCGACCAGCTTCGCCGAGATCGGGGTGCGCGGGCCGGGTTTGCGGTCCTGTCGGGCATACCCGAAATAGGGCACCACCGCGGTGATGCGCTTGGCCGACGCGCGCTTCAGCGCGTCGATCATGATCAGCAATTCCATCAGATTGTCGTTCGCGGGATAGCTGGTCGACTGCAGCACGAAGACATCCTCGCCGCGGACATTCTCCATGATCTCGACGAAGATTTCCTCGTCGGCGAAACGGCGCACCAGCGCCTCGGTCAACGGCACCTCCAGATAGGCGGAGATCGCGCGCGCCAGCGGCAGATTGGAATTGCCGGTCATCAATTTCATGGAAACACCCTTTCGGCCCCCGCCCTTAAGCGCGGGGGCTGGCTAGGGGAAGGGGGGGAGCGTAAGCGCGCGGAATGACCGTGATCACCCGTTTCGCTCCATCGCCCACCGGCACGCTGCATGTCGGCAATATCCGCACCGCGCTGCACAACTGGATGTTCGCGCGCGCAAGGGGTGGGAAGTTCCTGCTGCGGATCGACGATACCGACGCGGAACGCAGCGAGGAGCGCTTCGTCGACGCGATCCGCGCGGACCTTGCCTGGCTGGGGTTGCATCCCGACCACGAGGAACGTCAATCGGCGCGGTTCGCGCGTTACGAGACGGTGTTCGCGGAGCTGCGTGCGGCCGGGCATATCTATCCGGCGTATGAAAGCGCGCAGGAACTCGACCTGAAGCGCAAGATCCTGCGCGGGCGCGGCCTGCCCCCGGTGTACGACCGCGCCGCGCTGGCGCTGACCGACGCAGACCGTGCGCGGCTGGAGGCCGAGGGCGTGAAGCCGCACTGGCGCTTCCGGCTCGACCATGCCACGCCGATCGTCTGGGACGATCTGATCCGCGGGCCGCAGCGCTTCGAGGCGCAGACGATGAGCGATCCGGTGATCCGCCGCGCGGACGGTTCGTGGCTGTATATGCTGCCCAGCGCGATCGACGATCGCGACATGGGGGTGACGCATGTCGTGCGGGGGGAGGATCACGTCACCAATACCGCGCTGCAACTGCAGATGTTCGCCGCGATGGGCGTCGCCGCACCGGCATTCGCCCATGAAGCGCTGCTGACCGGCGCGGAAGGCAAATTGTCGAAACGGCTCGGCAGCCTCGGCATCGACGCGCTGCGCGGCGAGGGGATCGAGCCGGAGGCGATCGTCGCGCTGCTGGCGCGGCTGGGCACCAGCCAGCCGGTCGAGCCGCACGTCGATCCGGCGCCGCTGATCGCCGCCTTCGACTTCGCGCATTTCGGCCGCGCCCCGGCCAAGTTCGACGAGCGGGAACTGGCGCAGGTCAATGCCCGGATCGTCCACCAGTTGCCCTTTGAGCGCGTCGTCGATCGCCTGCCTGCCGGCATGGACGCGGCGGCATGGCAGGCGGTGCGCCCCAATCTGGAGCAAGTCGCGGGTGCCGCGGAATGGTGGCATGTCGTCGAGGGTCCGGTCGCGGCGCCGGCGCCCGGCGAGGACGCCGATTACCTGCGGCACGCCGCCGCGCTGGCGCGCTCGATCGACTGGTCGGGCGATCCCTGGCACACGTTGACGCAGGCATTGAAGGAAGCAACCGGCCGCAAGGGCAAGGCATTGTTCCTGCCATTGCGGCGCGCACTGACCGGGCTGGATCACGGCCCCGACATGGCGGCGCTACTGCCGCTGATCGGTCGCGAGCGAGCGGTGGCGCGGCTGGACTCGAACGCGGCGGGTTGAACGCCTATATGGCCGCGATGAACTTTTTCGCCCGCATGTCGCCGACGCGCGCCTATACCGATCTGCGCTATTTCCTCAGCACGCGGCAGGCCCATGACTGGTGGTTCCTGCTGGCGGCGATCGCGATCACCGGCTTCCTCATCTATGCCTTCGCGCACGATTCCTACGCCGAGAAGGAATATAAGCCGGACATCGTCTATGTGCAGCAATGGCGGCTCGACCGCACCGATGCGCAGATCATCGCCCAGCAGAAGATCGATCAGGCCAAGAAGGAGATCGAGCAGGCGAAGCTCCGCAAGCAGCAGGCGGAGACGCAGGCCGAATTCAAGCGCCTCGACGACAGGCTGACGAAGATGGGGATCTGACGCTGACGCGGAACGATGACGAGGCATGGATGGCGGCGGCGCTGGCGCTGTCGCAGCGGAGCCGCGCGCGTACCGCGCCCAATCCCAATGTCGGCTGCATCGTGATCGATCCCAGCGGTCGCGTCGCCGGGCGTGGCTGGACCCAGGCGGGCGGGCGGCCGCATGCCGAGGCGCTCGCGCTCGCCGCCGCCGGCGAACGGGCGCGCGACGGCACCGCTTATGTGACGCTGGAACCGTGCGCCCATGTCAGCCCGCGCGGGCCGGCCTGTGCCGACCTGCTGCGGGAATCGGGGGTCGCGCGCGTCGTGGTGGCGCTGCGCGATCCCGATCCGCGCACCGATGGCGCGGGGATCGCGCGGCTGCGCGGGGCGGGCGTCATGGTGGACGTCGGCGTGGGCGAAGCGGCAGCGCGGCGCGCGATGGCGGGTTTCCTGACACGGCGCGCCAAAGCCCGCCCGTTCGTGACGCTCAAGCTAGCGCTGTCGCTCGACGGCGCGGTCGCGATGGCGGACGGGCGTAGCCAGTGGATCACCGGCGACGCCGCCCGCGCCCATGCGCATCTGGAGCGAAGCCGCCACGAGGCGATCCTGGTGGGGCGCGGGACCTGGGACGCGGATCACCCGCGGCTCGATGTCCGGCTGCCGGGACGGGAGGCGCTGGCACCCCATCGTGTCGTGCTGTCGTCGCGCCCGGTCGACGGTGTCGACACGATCGCCCGGCCCGAGGAGATCGCGCGCCTGACGGGTGATCACCTGCTGATCGAGGGCGGGGTGGTGACCGCGGCGGCGTTCCTGCGCGCGGGGCTGGTCGACCGGCTGCTCCTGTATCGTGCGCCGATCCTGATCGGCGGCGGCCGCACCCTGCCCGATATCGGCCTGTCCGATCTGGGACAGGCGCACGGCCGCTGGCGGCTGAGCGACGCGCGCCAGCTTGGCAGCGATCGCGTCGAGGTCTACGAGGCCGTTTGAGAGGGTTTATGTTCACCGGCATCGTTTCCGACATCGGCACCATCCGTCACGTGGAGCAGCGCGGCGATACGCGCCTCGTGATCGACACCGCTTATGATCCGGCGACGATCGACATGGGGGCGTCGATCGCCTGCTCGGGCGTGTGCCTGACCGTCGTCGACAAGGGCGTGGACGACGCCGGGCGCGGCTGGTTCGCGGTTGACGTGTCGGGGGAAACGATCAGCCGCACCGCGCAGGGGCAGTGGAGCGAGGGGCGCCTGCTGAACCTTGAGCGCGCGATGAAGCTCGGCGACGAGCTGGGCGGGCATATCGTGACCGGGCATGTCGACGGCATCGCCGAGGTGATCGGCGTCAGTGCCGAGGGTGATTCGAAGCGGATCGGTTTTCGTGTCGCGGACGACCTGGCGCCCTTCCTCGCGCCCAAGGGTTCGGTGACGGTCGATGGCGTGTCGCTGACCGTCAACGACGTGCGCGATACGGACGACGGCACGCATTTCGCGATCAATCTGATCCCGCACACGCAGAAGGTGACGACCCTGGGAGCGCTGGAGCCCGGCGCCGCGGTGCATATCGAGATCGACGTGCTCGCACGTTACCTGCAACGGATGGAGCATTATCGTGGCCGTCAAGTCCGCTGAGCTGGCGCGGTTGCGCCACGGCTATCTCTCCTCGCCGGAGGAGATCATCGAGGAAGCGCGCAACGGCCGCATGTTTATCCTGGTCGATGACGAGGATCGCGAGAACGAGGGCGATCTGGTCATTCCGGCGCAGATGGCCACCCCGGAGAAGATCAATTTCATGGCCCGGCACGGCCGTGGACTGATCTGCCTGGCGCTCACCAAGGAACGGGTCGACGCGCTCGGCCTGCCGCTGATGAGTCGCAACAACGGCACCCGGCACGAAACCGCCTTCACCGTCTCGATCGAGGCGCGCGAGGGCGTCACCACCGGCATTTCGGCGGCGGATCGCGCCCGCACCGTCGCGGTCGCGGTCGATTCGACCAAGAGCGCTGTCGATATCGTCACTCCCGGCCATGTCTTTCCCCTGGTGGCGCGCGACGGCGGCGTGCTCGTCCGCGCGGGCCATACCGAGGCGGCGGTCGACGTGTCGCGGCTCGCCGGGCTCAATCCCTCGGGCGTGATCTGTGAGATCATGAACGAGGACGGCACGATGGCACGGCTCGACGATCTGGTGTCGTTCGCGCAACTCCATTCGCTGAAGATCGGCACGATTCGCGATCTGATCGCCTATCGCCGCCGCCACGATCATCTCGTCGAGCTGGTGTCCGAGGCTCCTTTCAAGAGCCGCTGGGGCGGTGACTGGAGTGTGCGCGCGTATCGCAACAAGGCCACCGGCACCGAGCAGATCGCTCTGGTGAAGGGCCGGATCGATCCGGCGCGGCCGACGCTGGTGCGGATGCACGCCCTGTCGCCGTTCGCCGACATGTTCGGCGAGGATAGCGAGCGCTCGAATATCCTGTCGCGGTCGATGGAGATCATCGCGGGAGAGGGCGCCGGCGTGATCGTCGTCGTCAATCGCCAGCGCGAGGATGCCTTCACCACCGCCGTCCGGCGCAAGGCGGGCCAGCCGATCGATGTGCCGATGGAGGAATTGCGCGACTATGGCGTCGGCGCGATGATCCTCGCCGAACTCGGCGTGCACGACATGATCCTGCTGACCAACACGCATCACACATTGGTCGGGCTCGACGGCTATGGGCTGTCGATCGTCGGCGAGAGGGAAATCGACTGATGGCGCATGTGCTGATCGTGGAAGCGCGCTTTTACGACCATCTCAACGATATGCTGATCGCCGGCGCGCGGGCGGCGATCGAGGCAGCGGGGCACAGCGCCGAGGTGCTGACGGTGCCCGGCGCGCTGGAAGTGCCCGGAGCGATCGCGCTGGCGGTGGAAAGCGAACGCTACGACGCCTTTGTCGCGCTGGGCGTGGTGATCCGCGGCGAGACCTATCATTTCGAGATCGTCGCCAATGAAAGCGCGCGCGGCATCATGGCGCTGACGCTGGACGGTGTCGCGATCGGCAATGGCATCCTGACCACCGAGAACGAAGCCCAGGCGATCGCCCGAGCGGACCCGGCGCAGCTCGACAAGGGCGGCGGCGCGGCCCGGGCGGCGCTGGCGATGCTGGATCTGCGCGAACGACTGGGGTGATCGCGGCGTGCTGACCCTCTAGCGCCCGACGCGCTCGATCAGCGCCATCGCGCCATGCGGCGCGCGCACCTTGGCGCCATTGATGAAGAACACGAACACGTCGCGCGGGCGGACCGGCGCGGAGTCGGCGACATAGGTCAGGCCCGCAGGGCTGTCGCCCGCCGCCCATTGACGCGCCACGCCCGCCCAACGATCGAGTGCCTCGGCGGCATAGCCCGCCGGTTCCTCCTCGCGCGCATCCTCCAGCCGGGCATAGACAAGATCGCCCGCTATGTCCGCCAGCGCCGGGTAATCGGCCGAATCGCCATGGACGATCGCCACCCCTGCGGCGCGGCACAGGGCGACGAACTCGGGCGTGGCGAAGCTATCGTGGCGGACCTGGATCGCGTGACGCAAGGCGATGCCGTCCTGCGACGCGGGCAGCAGCGCCAGGAAGGCGGCGATATCGTCGGCGTCGAACTTTCGGGTCGCGGGCATTTGCCACAGGATCGGCCCGAGCTTGTCGCCCAGTTCGGTGATCCCCTGGGCGACGAAGCGCTGCACCGATTCGCCCGCCTCCGCCAGCACCTTGCGCGACACGCAATAGCGCGATGCCTTCAACGCGAAGACGAATCCGTCCGGGGTCGCCTCGCGCCAGTTGGCGAAGGTTGCCGGCTTGAACGAGGAATAGAAGGTGCCGTTGACCTCGATCGCGGTGACGTGCCCGGCGGCATATTCCAGTTCGCGCTTGATCGGCCATTTCGGTGGGAAGAACGTGCCGCGCCACGGCTCGTAGGTCCAGCCACCGATGCCTACCCGGATCGCTGCCGTCATGTCCGTTCCATCCCCCTGGCCGGCACGGCGGGGATCAATCCCCCGCGATATCCGCGGCCGCGTCGGTGCGGACATAGCCGGTGTCGTCGGGATGGAACAGCGCGGGCGTGGGCACCGCGCGATCCAGCGCGGTGACGCGCCACACCGGCCGGCCATGATCGTCCAGCATCAGCAACGGAAACGCCTGCTCATCGCTCCAGCAGATCCGCGTGCGCCGCCCCTCGCTTTCCAGCGCGAACCAGCGGCACGGCGCCACCGCCGTTACCGGCGTATCGACCCGCGCGAGCGCGGTGATGCGATAGCGCCCCGCGGGTCGCCGCATGCCGAAGGCGAGATCGTTCCAGTCGGTGAAGCGGCCGACCTGATACAGGCTGGTCCGATCGATGATCGTATGCAGCCGCCGCCGCCGGTCGAGAAGATCGAGCCGGAAGTCGGCGCCGCGCGGCTGTCGCCGGGTGGCGACGGTGATCAGCCGCGCATCGGTGTCGCGCCGCAATCGCGTTGCGCCATCGCGCCACAATTCGATGCGGTGAACGCCGTCCCGCCCGCGATAGGCGATCCGCGCGTGGAAATGCGCGGGCGCGGCGGTGGTGGGGAAGGCACGCTCGAACGCCATCGGCGCGGCGCCCGCGATCACGGTGCCGGGTAGCATTGCGAACGCCATCGCCGCGACCGGCGCGACCCGCTTACTGGCGGATCGCACGGGCATAATCGAAGTAACGATAGGTCTTGCCGTCAACGGTCACGTCCTTCACCGCCAGCTGGATCGTGTAGCTGCCGCCGGTGCGCGCGCTGTCCTTGGTCGCCCCGGTGGGGTCGGTCGGCAGTTCGAACGACAGGCCGGTGGCGTTGCTGGCGGTGCTGACCACCCGCGGCGACACCGCCGGGGCGGTGGCGCTGCGCGGGCTGACAAGCGCCTCATTCAGGATACGTCCGTCCGCCTGCGGCATCGACAGGCCCAGCAGCCAGGCGATCGTCGGCGCGACGTCGACATTGCCGGTCGGCCCGCTGACGACGTAATTCCTGCGGAAGCTGGGGCCGGCCGCGATCAGCGTGTTGTGCACGTCGGTGATGCCGAAGCTGCCGTGCATGCCACGCTGTCCGCCGCTGCTCTCGAACTCGATCCCGGGCTTGCCCTGGATCGTCGTATTCTCGTCCCACGCGAACGAGACGACGATATCGGGCTGGCCGTTGTTGCGCCGCGTGCTGTTTTCCAGATTGGCGTCCTTCATCATGAAGGTGCCGGGGATGCTGCCATAGCGGCTGTCGACGAAGATCGCGCCATATTCCTCGCGGCGCTGCAGGATCGAGACGATCTGCTGGATCAGCGTGGCATCGTGGCTGGGCACGTAAAGATAATCGGACCCGCCGTTCGCCGCGACGACGACGCCGTTCGCGGGCAAGGATCCGGGGGCGGGCACCTTGAAGCTCGCGACGGGCTTCGACAGCGTCGCGCTGACCGCCTGATATTTGGTGTTCGCGGCGCCGCACAGCGCGCCGGTGGTGTCGCTGCGCACCGGCACCGTCGGCGTACCGTCGCTGCGCAGGCCATACATCGCACTGGTGGTACAGCCGCTGCCGTCATAGGCGGCGATGCCGCGATACGTGAGCAGATCCGCGGTCCGCACGTCCCCCGAGAAGGAATAGCCGGTGCCGCTGGCGCCGCCCAGCGTCGCGGCGGTGCCGCCGCTGGCCGGATTGATCGCGCGCAACGGGTACAGGCTGGTCGGTCCCGACACGCTCGAATGGCCATGGTCGGAGACGACGACGACATTGGTGCTGCTGTCCAGCCCCTGCGCCTTCAGCGCCGCCATCAGCTCGCCCAGCCGTGCGTCCTGCGAGCGCAGCCCCGCCTTCACATTGGCCGTGCCCGGGCCATAGCCATGTTCGACATTGTCCGGGGTGCGGAACCAGATCAGCGAGAGCATCGGATTCTTCTTCGGCAGGATATAGCTCGTGAAGACCGACATCATGTATTTGTTGGCGGCATCCTCCGGCGCGCCGCTGACGTCCGACGAATCGCGCGCGGCGACGGTCAGCGTGCCGTTGGGATCAAAGGCAGTGGTGTTGAACGTGGCATAGCCGGCGCGCGCGGTGGGATTGCCGTTGCTCGCCGCCAGCGTGACATCGGCATAGGTCTTGGTGGTGTTCGCGGGCAGCGCGATGTTGGCGGCCTGCAACTCGCTGGCCAGCGAGCGGGGGCGCACGGTATTCTCGTCGACGAAATAGCTCGCCTGGCCCAGGTCCTGGATATAGGCGGCGCCCGACTTACCGATCGTCGCGGTGGTCATCCCCGCCGATTGCGCGGTCGCGAACAGGCTTTTCACCAGCAGGAGCTGGTTGCCGTAATAAGCGTTGAGCGTGTCGAGGATCGCATAATCCTCGGTGAAGACCGGATCGACATAATCCGCCGCGGTGCCACCCGCGCCATTGCCCGCCGGGATCGTGTTGCTGCTGCCCTGCGGCGGCGTCCAGAAGGTGTTGCCGTAGAAGCCGGTCGTGCCGGGGAAGGACCCGGTCGCGAAGCTGGCGCCGTTCATCATCGTGAACGTGGGATAGGTGGAATGATTGTCGGTGAACTGCACGCCACCCTGCTGCATCGCATACAGATTAGGGGTGTCGGCGGCGGTGACGTCGTCAGGACGCAACCCGTCCCAGACGAACACGATCGTGCGGGTCGCCGCGATCGGGGTCGGCGTCGGCGATGGGGTCGCGGTCTGCGCCGCCAGATCCTTCTTGGTGCCGTCATCGCAGGCCGACAGCGTCGCCGTCAGCGCCAGCATCATCGTCGTCGCCAACAAACCAGCGCGCGTCATATGTCATACCCCCCTTGGAATGAATGACCGGCGCGCTAAAGTAGATTCGTGACAATGCTGTGAAACACGGGAATGTTCGGCTAACAGTGAAAATGAATTTAAGATTAGAAACGTGGTCTATTGATGTTACCGAACGTAAAATAGGTCCGTATTTGCTATTCGATACAACCGATATCTCTGGCCTGTTCATTCGAAATATTGTTTTCATCTAGATCGGTATCTATCCGCAATATCTCAACGGCGTTATCCGATCTCCTGCCGCCTTCGCGCGGATGCGGGCATCTGTCGATTGCAACGCGGTGGTTCTTCGGGGGCCGGGCGTTCCGGCTCTACGATCGGATGAGGAAGCCAGCGACAGGCTCATCAAGCCGCTGGCCGCGTGGTTCGGTGCTGAACCCTGGAAGAGCACGGTCGCGCCCCTGCGGCAGCCGCCATCGCTGTCAATGCGATCCGCGGCCCGGCATCACCGTCGTCAACTGCGATCCGTACCGATCAGGCGCTGCGCGGAATATGGCGACAGCCTCGCCATGTCGGCGAGACAACTGGAGCGGGCGAAGGGATTCGAACCCTCGACCCCAACCTTGGCAAGGTTGTGCTCTACCCCTGAGCTACGCCCGCTCTGGCGCCTGAAGACCGGAACAGGAGGCTCCGATCGGGTGAGGCGGCGCCACTACCATCCGCCCTGGGGGGCCGCAAGCCCCAATCCGCGGTGTGGACACTTTTTGTCGCGAAGCTCGACGTTGACCGCGATCAAGTCGCATCCTAGTCGAATCGGCATGACCGCCCCCACGATCCTGCTCGTCGAGGACGATCCCTCGCTCCGCATGCTCACCGCACGCGCGCTACAGGAAAACGGCTTCTCGGTCCGGCCTGCCTCCGCCGCGCCCGAAATGTGGCTCGCGCTCGAATCCGGGCCGGTCGATCTCGTCCTGCTCGACATCATGTTGCCGGGCACCAGCGGGATCGATCTGTGCCGGTCGCTGCGGCAGAAGAGCGACGTGCCGATCATCTTCATGTCCGCGCGCGCCAGTGAAACCGATCGGGTCGTCGGGCTGGAGCTGGGCGCAGACGATTATATCGCCAAGCCGTTCGGCACGCGTGAGCTGGTGGCGCGGGTGCGCGCGGTGCTGCGCCGCCCGGCGCTCGATCGCCGCGCGGGCGCGGGCGATCAGGGGATGCTGACCTTCGACGGCTGGACGGTGAATCTGCCGCGGCGCGAGCTGTCGTCGCCGACCGGGGCGATCGTCGATCTCACCGGGGCGGAATTTGATCTGCTGGTGGTGCTGGCGGATCACGCCCAGCGGGTGATCGCGCGCGAGCGTCTGATCGAGCTGAGCCGTACCCGGCTGGGTGACAGTTCGGATCGGTCGATCGACGTGCTGATCAGCCGGCTGCGGCGCAAGCTGAGCAGCGCGGGCGCGCCGGCCCCGATCGTCACGGTGCGCGGCGTCGGCTATATGCTCAACGCTCCGGTCGAGCGGGCCTGAGGCGCGGGGCATGAGATTCTGGCGCCGCCCGGCCATTGGCCTGGTGGGGCAGGTGTTCGCGATCCTGCTGTTGACGCTGCTGATCGAATTCGGCGCCAGCACGCTGCTGTACGAACGCGCCAGCCGCTTCGCGGTGCGGGATGACGAGGCCAATCGATTGGCCGAGCATCTGGTGATCAGCCGCCGCCTCCTGAACGAGCGCCCCGCGGCGCAGCGGGCGGGGATGGCCGACGAGCTGACCACCGAACGCTACGCGCTGCAATGGAGCGAGGCACAGCCCGCGCCGCCGCGCATCGCCCCCGCGCTGAACGAGATGCGGCGCCAGATCCTCGACTGGGAACCGTCGCTGCGCACCGCGGACCTGCGCGTGCGGCTGCAATCGCCCGGGCGAAGCTCGGTGGTGACGGGGGGCGTGCGGCTGGCGGACGGCAGCTGGCTGTATTTCCGCACGCTGGAGCCGGTCGCGGGAATCAACCTGGCGTTCGAGCGGATCGCGCTGGCGATGGTGCCCGCGATCGCGCTGATGGTGCTGGGCGGGGTGCTGCTGCGGCGCGTGCTGTTGCCGTTGCGTCGGCTAGCGGGGGCGGCGGAGCAGGTGGGGCGCGGGGCGGTGGTGCCGGTGCAGGAGGATGGCCCCGGCGAGGTGCGTCGCGTCATCGTCGCGTTCAATCGTATGCAGGATCGCATTCAGGCGCTGATCGCGGGGCGGACGCAGGCACTGGCGGCGGTGGGGCACGATCTGCGCACGCCGCTGGCGCGGTTGCACCTGCGGATCGAATCGCTGCCGCAGGCCGATACGCGCGAGGCGATCGCGCGTGACGTCGAGGAAATGGAGGCGATGATCACCTCGCTGCTGGCGTTTCGGGGGGGCGATGCCGACCCGGAAACGCCGACGACGGTCGATCTGGCGGTGATGTGCGCCACGCTGGCGGACGATGCGCAGGATCGCGGGCGCGATGCCGAATATGTCGGCCCGGATCATTGCGAATGGCGCGTGCGGCGCGTCGGCTTCAAGCGGGCGCTGATGAACCTCGTCGACAATGCGCTGCATTATGGCGAACGCGTCACGATCACGCTGCTGCCGGGCGGCGAGACCATCACGATCCGGGTGGAGGACGACGGGCCCGGCATTCCCGACGACGAGCTGGAGCATGTGCTGGAGCCGTTTGTCCGGCTCGATCCGGCACGCGGGCGCGACACCGTGGGGTTCGGACTGGGGCTGCCGATCGTTCAGTTGGCGGTATCGCTGGAGGGCGGCACGCTGACGCTGTCCAACCGGCCCAGGGGCGGCTTGCGCGCCGAGATCGTTCTGCCGCACAGCGGGCGCGTACTGCATGTTTGAGGGGCGCGCGTTCCTGATCGGTTACTTCGACCGCTGCGCGAAGATTGCGATCGTTTGCGTCATTCCGAACGACGGCAGCGCCACCACCGCCACTTGCCGGTAATCACGCGCAATCGCCGCCCGGATGAGCAGGCGGCTTGCCGGATTGGGGTGTCGCGGCCCCTCGCCCAGGGTCGTGACAATCACCGCCGGGCGCGTGCTAAGAATCCGGGCGACCTCCTGCGTGGCGTCAATGCCGGTCGCATGTTGCTCCTCGGCGGTCGACAGATGTTCCGGGAAAACCCGGTGGGTCGGCAGTGGCGCGCCGGTCAGCATATAGAGCTGCGGCGGCCCATCATAGACGTAGAGCGACCGTGTGCCGCCAGCCGCGCCGATCGCCTGCACCGCGCGCGCCATGGCCGCCTGCGCCGTCATGGTGCGCCCGACCGCCGGCCAGCTCGCCAGCGTCAGCGACCAGCCGATTAGGCCGGTGGCGATTGCACTGCCGAGCGGACGCCTCGCGATCATCGGCGCGGCGGCCACCGCCAGCGGCGGCAACAGCGGCAAGGCATAATGATCATAGAAATTGGGCACCATCAGAAAGCCCAGACCTGCCGCGCAGACCCAGCCGACTACGAACCCTGCCCCGGCGCGTTCGCGCCGCCGCATTAGCACCGCAGCGCCCGCCAGCGCGAGCAGCACTAGCGGTACCACTCGCGGCACGAGATATGCCGCGAGTGCCAACCGCTCGGTCCCCGCCATCGGCATTCTCGCGAAATTGGAGGCGACCGTCGCAAACAGATATTCCCCCGCATACCCCCGCGCCGTGAAGAAGCCGAGGCACAGCAGCGTCGGCGCCATACCCAGCGCCGCCAGGGACGTCAGAGTGCGGAGCAACGCCGCTGGAGTGCGTACGCGTCGCCACTCTTGGCGCGCCAGCAGTGTGCCGAGGAACAGACATTCGGCAAGCGCGGTCGGTTTAATCGTGAGCGCTAACCCGCCGCACAATGCAGCGCGGGCGGCCAGTCGCCGCGCGCGGTCTGGCGTCGCCTCCGCCCCCGCACTCAGCGTTGCCCAAGCCATCGCGGTCAGCAAACCATTATAGAAGACCGGCGATTGCCCCCCGCCGCCTGCCAGCATCTCCAGCCCGGCCAGATACAGCAGCGCGGCCAACAGCGCAGGCAGGGGGGCGACCCACCGCCGCGCTATCGCGGCGATCCCCATCGCGGTTCCCGTGGCGGCGATGCACGCGGCAATCTGCACCGCCAGCATGTTGCCTCGTCCGACAACCGCGATCAGCCAATAGAGCAGGAACAGCCCGAACGGTTTGCGATCCCATATATCCACATAGGGTAGTGCGCCGCCGCGCATTCGATCGCCGACGAGCAGATAGAAGCCCTCGTCTATATGGTAGTTTGGATTGCCGAACGTCGGAGCGCGAATAAGGACCGCCGCTACCACGATCACGACATACAGCCACCACTTCTCCCACAGCGCCGATGCACAGCGCGATACCGGTGGGAGGGGGCGAACATCGACGAAGGCCGGCATACGCGCCATTATGCCTTATGTTCGTTTACCAGTTCTTATCGGCACATATGGCAACATGCGTGCCATGGTGACATTACCACTGGAAGCGACAAGATTTCGTGCGCGCTTGGGGCGGTGCTCGGGTGGCCTATTTATCGCTGTTCTTTTCGCATCATTGCCGTTGCTGTTGGGCGCGCTTTACCGGACATACCAGTATGAGGTATTTCCTTCGTGGTTTGAGGTCAGTCGTCAGCTCGACCTAGTGATCCTCGCTCTCGAGATCGTTACCATTTGCTGCGCTCGCCGAGATGGGATGGACTATCGCCAATCTTTGCGTCGGTTACCGGTTCAGACGCGCCGTGCGCTGATCTTTTTCTTGGCTACCTTTTGGATTGGCGCGTTGCTGCACAGCCGCTTTCTGACCTATTCCCTGGTCAGGGCCGCGGGGTGGCCCATTCACATCCTGTTCGCGGTTGCTCTCTGGCACTTCCTCCACAAACATCGCCCCATCACAGCGCGCACGTTTATCTTCATCCTCTGCGCTGGATATGCCGCGTACCTGCCACTCCTCTCGTATCATTTGTTGACCGCGCCGCCGGGAGCGTCACTCCATTATGGTGCCGTTATCTGGGCGTCGTCGCTGCCGGGATATCTGAGCGTGAGGATCTTCGGGATGGAGATCGGCGTCATTCTGACGTTGTTGCTCGGTTTGGTCTGGCGCGAAGCCGACGTTACGCCGAGATCGAGTATCAATATGCTCCTGATCACCGCTGCGGCGTGCTTGCTCTGCTGGTCAGGGACCAGGAGTGCGGTATTCGGCGTCGCGGGAGCCGTGATAATCACCGCCTTCTTCCGTCGCCCGCTACCTCGCTGGAGCGTCGTTTGCGCCGTGGTGATGGCCATCGTTGCGGGCGGTGCAGCAAGTTCGTTCATGCTGCCGCCCGACCCCGCGTTCGGATTCCGAATTGTCGAACACAGCCTGAAAGCAGACTATTCCGCCGGGCGGGTCGAAATCTGGACCGCTGCGCTGCGGCTCATCATGCAGCGGCCATTGACTGGCTGGGGAGACGGGTCGTTCATCTGGCTTTTTTCTCTCAAGGGCGCCGTGGTGGCGCAGCCGCACAATGCGATTTTACAGATGCTGCAAGCCTGGGGTCTCCCCGCCGCCTTTGCGGCCCTGTTCATGATTGGGCGGATTTGGTGGGCGCTCAACCGGCGGGGCACGATGACGACGGACCGTCTGCCCTTCGTCATGGCATTCGATACCTTGTTGATCATGTCGATGGTGGATGGCGTCTTCTTTCACGCGCGACTGATCATGCTCGCAGTGATCATCGCCACGTTCGGCCTCGCCGCGTGTTCTGGTCGCGGCCGCGCCCTCGCAGGCGCGCCGGAGTAGATGAGGGCACGCCTGCTAGCCGATGCTCTTTCGCTACACTGTTGCCAGGTTCAAATGCCGCGGCCCGCGATGGAGTGAAAATCCTTCACCGCGCCCCGGGCCGGCAAGAGCATAAGTGCGCTGCGCAAAAGCCGGCTTCCGATCGATCCCATCGCCATCCGTGCCAGCGCCATCTTGAATGATGAAAGGCGCGCGTCCCTCATGAACACGGTGTAATTGCCCATGAAGGCGACCGCGTAGCCGAATCGCTTGCCAATCATTTCCATCGCTTTGGGCGTGTAAAAGAAGACATGTTGTCCTGAATCCGGTGTGAGATACCACCAGTCCGCACCCTGACCATGATAGAGAGCGGTCGAAACAACAAGCGAATCGGGGCGAGCGTCGAACAGTGCGTGAAGGTCGCGCGCCGGATCTGCGAAGTGTTCGAGCAATTCGAATGCGGTATAGACGATTGGAACCTGCCGTTCGCCACCGTCGAATCCCTGCGCGTAGCTGTTAGTAGCGTAGCGGTCCTCAATCCGCGCATCGATACCGTAATCTCGCAGCAAACGGCACAACAGGCCGTCGCCGCCCCCGATATCAACGACCGTTCGTGCGGCCGTCACCTTTGTCCAGGCATACACCGCCGCAAGATTGGTAAGGTTGCGCTGGACAGCGCCCGTATCCAGCCGCGCCAGATTCGAATTCGAATAGGCCTCGTCGAGCCAATGGGGCGTATCGGCCTGCAGCGAGCCACAATCCGCGCATTCATGGAATTGCACTCGATGGCGGTGGATCAGATCGAGCGTGAAGCGAGGTGCCGTCGACCCGCCGCACAAACGGCAACGGATCGGTTGATCTATGCCGCCCGGCGTCCCTGTATGTACGGCTGTCGTCATGGAGCGACCGGGGCCGAAAAGCCGTGAGCGCGCAACAAGGACTGGCGCCTTGCCGCGTCTAGATCATGCGCGACCATCTCGGCGCACATCTCGCGGGCGGTGATTTGAGGCTCCCACCCCAGTTTTGCCTTCGCTTTCGACGGATCGCCCAACAACGTTTCCACCTCAGCTGGTCGGAAGTAGCGAGGATCGATGCGAACGATCACGTCGCCGGGTGCGACGGCAGGGGCCTTATCGCCAGATACCTTTTCGACGATACCGCATTCCTGTTCGTCACGACCGTCAAACCGGAGAGTGATGCCAAGATCTTCCGCGGCCCATGTTAAAAATTCGCGCACAGAATATTGCTTCCCTGTCGCGATTACGAAATCCTCTGGTGCGTCCTGCTGCAGCATCATCCACTGCATACGAACGAAATCCTTGGCGTGACCCCAGTCACGAAGAGAATCGATATTCCCCATATACAGACATGACTCAAGTCCTTGCGAAATATTTGCCAAACCGCGCGTGATCTTTCGCGTGACGAAGGTTTCGCCACGGCGGGGGCTCTCGTGGTTAAACAATATGCCGTTGCAGGCATAGATTCCATAGGCTTCTCGATAATTGACGGTCGCCCAATAGGCGTACAGTTTGGCAACCGCATAGGGCGAGCGAGGATAGAAAGGCGTTGTCTCGCGCTGCGGTGTCTCTTGTACCAGTCCGTAAAGCTCCGACGTCGAAGCCTGATAGAACCGGGTTTTCCCGGACAGGCCCAAGAGACGGATTCCCTCCAGCAAGCGGAGCGTTCCCATCGCGTCAACGTCGGCCGTGTATTCCGGAGCCTCGAAACTTACCGCCACATGGCTTTGCGCGCCAAGATTGTACACCTCATCCGGCTGTACGTGCTCAAGGATACGAACGAGATTAGAGGAATCCGTCAGGTCGCCGTAGTGAAGGATCGGACCGGCTGACGTTTCATGGGGATCCCGATAGATGTGATCGATACGTTGCGTGTTTAGCGAGGAGGAGCGGCGCTTGACGCCATGAACCTCATAGCCCTTCTCCATCAAAAACTCGGCGAGATATGATCCGTCCTGCCCAGTGATGCCCGTTATCAGCGCAACCTTGCTCATTTTTCTCCACTCAACTTCGTTTGAGGCGTTGTACAACCGGCCACTGCATGGTCTTGATAAATTCCCCCAACGCGGGATCATGCGTGCTTTGGGCTAGTATGCTTTCTGTAACGCGGGAAGCGAAAAACGCGCTTCTCAGCGGCGCATCCAGTTACGCGCACGCGTCAGGACGCTGCCGTGCAGGCCCAGGGCCGGCCATCGATGCTCAAGCTCGTAGATCAGATTCCTGCCGACCAGTTTTCCGGTGGCGGTGATCGATCCGCGCGGGATCGGTGGTGCGGAGGCGTTTCGAGCGGGGAGCGGGGGGGAGGCCGGCGACGCGATGGCGTCGCGTACCTGCCCGACGAAACGGTCCCAATGGTAATGCTCGGCCAGCCGCCGATCGCCAATCGCCCGACGCCGAAGCAGTTCGGCTTCATCGATCTTCTGCAAGCCATCGAGGATCGCACAAGTGCCCGCAACGTCGTCATTGGGCACATTGAAGATAGCTTCCTCATCGACATAGCCGCTGGTGGGGGTGCAGATAGGGGTGAGGCCCCAACTCATCGCTTCGAGGATCGTCGTTGGATTCGCATCCGCCTTGCCCACGGTGATGAGAAAGTCATAGTCGGCCACGATTCGTCGCCCCGCCTCTGACGAGAAGTCGACAAATCCCAGCGAGCGGACATGTTGAAGCGGCGGACCACGCCCGATCCAGTCGATCGTTCCCCCCGCCCACGCTCCCGCGATTGCATCAAGATAAGGGAGGTTTTTTCCGGGGTGATCATTCCCGATATAAAGGATCTTACGCCGCCCGGGTGGCGAAACCACCGCGCGAACCCTTGGGAATGCCTCGCGATCAATCGCGAGGTCCACGTGGATCATCTTCGGCTTCCATCGTGCCGTGGGACCCTCATCGTGTCGGAACCAGTGCCGGCCCGTGATTGCCAGAAACAAATCGCACCGATCGATCACGTCGTCGATAAATCCGACCTGCCGCCAGTCCGCGTTGAAAGGTTCCAGCAGGATACGCCGACCCCAGCCGGCACGTCGCGCGGAACGACGGAATACGGTTGTGGCGATCGGATGGGCATGCCCGATCAGCACATCACCGGGGCGAGGATCGATCGCATACATCCGATCGAAATCGTGCGCCACGACATCATTTTGCTTGCTCAGTTCCCGTAGCAACGTCGCTCCGATGACATCGGGGGCCGAAATCCGTGGTCGATGGGGATAGATCAGATGTATCACCTCATACCCCCGTCATCAGGCAGGCCATAAAGATGGAACAGTTCGGCGAAAGTGCGATCCCAAGTGAAGCAACCCGCCTGTTTTCGACCGGCAATGATCAATCGACTTCGAAGCTCCGCATTCTCGAGCGAGCGCAGTTGCTCGGAGTACGCCTCCGGGTCTTGTTTGCTGACTAGCAACGCAGCATCTCCCGCAACCTCCGGGAAGGAAGATCGGTTCGCTGCAATGACCGGGCAGTCACAGGCCATCGCTTCGAGAATTGGTAAACCAAAGCCCTCATAATCCGACGGAAAAAGAAAAGCGAAGGCGTTGCTATAAAGTTGACGAAGCCTGGTGGTGCTGACGTTTGACTCTTCAATCCAGCGTCCAGGCAGCACCTTCTCAAGCGACGTTTTTTCCTCCTCTGTGAGTGCCGGTCCGGCGATCATTAATGATACGTCCTTGATGCGCGCTACGGCGGAAGCTGCCAGATCGAAACGTTTGTAACCGGCTCGTTGCCCAACGAATAGAACATAAGGACCGGCTAGGACCTGCCCTGGTTCGGGATAAAAGTGCGTCGTATCAACCCCTAACGGTATAACAACTGCCTTTGCCGGGTCGATCTTCGGAAATTGATTCAGCAAATCATCTCGCGTAGCTCTTGAGATACAGACCGCCAAGTCGGCGCAGCTTATACTGATCCGCTTCTGCTGATGATGTATAAGCTTTGGCAACGCTGAAAAGTATCGTTCGTACGTGAAATCATAGACGGACGTGATGTACCGATCGACTCCGCGGCGCGGGATCCGATAATAAGAGGTGTGAAAAATAGCCTTCCTGTTCCATACGCGCGCAGGGAGGTAACGTGCCAGCGAAGTGGGGAAGTCGTCGAGGTAAATTTCATGCTTTGCCATACGCGGCAGATCCGCCGCCCTAATGGTTGTCGGCATAAGAAGTTCGGCAGAAATATTAGGGTGGTTAACGGCAGCTTCAATCAGGCGCCGCCAAAAGTTCGATATGCCTCCAAATCGCTGTAGTCCGAAGATGATGGAGTCGAGAGCAAGTTGGGGCATGCGGAGGGACCTTGTGCCGGATGGAAATGGCCGCAGGCTGACGGCATCCTGATCGACTCTATCGGTTGCGGATCTTCGCGAACATGAATGGAACGAGCCACACGAACGGCGATGTCCAAGAGAATAGAACTCCGGTGCTCATTAACAGATAAATATAGCGTAGGCTAAGTTGCCGATCCTGCGTCACGAATCGATATTGGAGATACTGAAAAACGATAAAAAATATAAAAAGGATTGGGCCAACTATCCAGCCAGCAATAAGAATGAAGGGGTATAGAATCGTGCCGAATGCATTATAGGCACCCTCCAGCGACTGAATATATACGAACCGGCTGAGTTCCAATCCTACATGCCGACCTGTCGAGAGCTCACCGGCGCGCTGACCAATATAGTCTAGTACAAAGAGAACGGCGTCTAACGGTTTAAGGAATAGCGATAAGTACTGGAGTGCTGTCGTGCCATATTCCTGCGTCGTTCCCCACAGTCGCCCTACACCTACTAGGGGGTAGGTCAAATAGAATACGGATGACGTGTCGGCGTACAGCAGATCTTCACCGAACCGCAGGTACAGGACCAGAAAAGAGAGCGCCAACGATATACTAGCAAGCAGAAGTTTCGTTCGAAAAGATATCGATCGAGAAAATATTATCGCGAAGAACAGAAGCGTGATCGGTAATCTAGTAAAGTAAGCAAACGCCGATAAAACGACTAGCAATAAGACGATAGGATTGTACTTGAACGCAATCACCCTAAGAATCAAATAGTTGACGAATATTTCGTTGTATATGAAGTCTATAAGGTTAGGGCGAATCTCGCCATCGCCGAAAAACTGCGATCGATCTTCCCAACCGCCACCGATGATTACCGTATAAAGACGATAGCTCAACGTCGCTATGCACAAAGCCAGCAAAAAATTATGAAAGTTTAGCCAACGCGCGGTCGATTTGTCGGCCGACGGCGGCGAGCCATGAATTGCCGTGGCCACGTCAGGCGGTCCGCAACTTGCTTTGGTTTTCTCTGAACCAGTCGTAAGTCTGGCGGAGGCCGTGTTCAAGCGGGATTGCAGCCTGCCAGCCGATCGCCTCCAGTCGCGCGACGTCAAGCAGCTTCCTCGGCGTGCCGTCTGGCTTCGACCGGTCGAATGCGATCGTTCCGGTAAAACCGGTCACGTTTGCAATCAAGGCGGCGAGGTCAGCAATGGCGATATCCTTGCCCGTCCCGACGTTAATATGGCTGAGCATCGGGGAAGTGTGCCGTTGATACAACGCCTTGTCGATCGCCAGCACGAAGAGGCTGGCGGCAGCCATGTCGTCAACGTGAAGAAATTCACGCCGTGGCTGTCCCGACCCCCAGATCGTCACGTCGCTCCGTCCTTCGCGGACCGCTTCGTGGAAACGACGGAGTAAAGCGGGTAGGACGTGTGAGTTTTCCGGGTGGAAATTGTCGCCGGGGCCGTAGAGATTTGTCGGCATGACACTGCGGTAATCGACGCCATATTGGCGGTTGTAGCTTTCGCACATCTTGATGCCGGCGATCTTGGCAATCGCATAAGGTTCGTTGGTGGGTTCTAGCGTGCCCGTAAGCAAGGCCTCCTCCGGCATCGGCTGGGGTGCGTTGCGGGGGTAGATGCAGGAAGACCCGAGGAACAGCAGGCGCTCGACGCCCGCGGCGAACGCCTGATGGATCACATTGCACTGCATTAGCAGATTGTCGTGAATGAAGGTTGCCGGCATGGTTTCGTTGGCGTGGATTCCGCCGACCTTCGCAGCCGCGAGAATGACTGTGTCAGGCCTTTCATCGCGCATGAACCGCATAACCATCGCTTGGTCGAGCAGATCGAGTTCCGCGCGCGTTCGCGTGATCGCCTCGATGCCGCGCGCGCGCAGTTGCCGGTCGATCGCCGATCCCACCAAGCCTTGGTGTCCCGCCAGGAAAATCCGCTCACCCAATTGCGTGCTCATCTCTAGCGCTCCCAGGTAGCATTGCGCGCGTCGCGCCGCGCCAGCATTACATCGTGTTGCACCATCTCGGCGCACATCGCCCGGGCGGAAACCTCTGGCGCCCACCCCAGTTCGGTCAGCGCGCGGCGCGCGTCTCCCACCAGATCGATGACATCGGTCGGCCGAAAGAAGCGGGGATCGACGTGGACGATCGCCTGTCCCACCGCGACATGCTCAGCGACCTCCCCATGTACGCGGGTCACGATCCCGCGCTCGTCGACACCGGCACCGACGAACTCGATCTCCAGCCCGACGTCCTCCGCTGCCCAGGTGACGAAATCGCGCACGGAATGCTGCTCCCCCGTAGCGATGACGTAATCCTTGGGCTCATCGCCTTGCAGCATCAGCCATTGCATGCGGACATAATCCGCTGCGTGCCCCCAGTCTCGCTTCGCATTGAGATTGCCGAGTGCGATCGCCTGCTGCAGTCCGCACGCTATCCGCGCGATACCGGACGTGATCTTGCGTGTGACGAATTCCTTGCCGCGGCGGGGACTGTCGTGATTGAACAGGACGCCATTGCACGCGAACATCCCATGCGCTTCGCGGTAATTTACTGTCGTCCAATAGGAAAATAGCTTGGCGGTGGCATAGGGGGAGCGAGGATAGAAAGGTGTCGCCTCGCACTGCGGAGATTGCTTGACCATGCCAAACAGTTCCGCTGTGGAAGCCTGATAAAAGCGGGTGCGCTGCGCAAATCCGCACGACCGGATCGCCTCAAGCAGGCGCAACGTGCCCAGACCATCCACGTTGGCCGTATACTGCGGTGCGTGAAAACTTGCGGCCACGCGACTTTGAGCGCCCAAATTGTATACTTCATCGGGCTCGATTTCGCGAATCAGGCGCGCGATATTCCCCGAATCGGTAAGATCGCCGAAATGTAAATGTGCATTCAGCCGTTCACGGCCCCGACTGGCGTCGCCGATCACCTCGTCATCTAGTTGCCGACGGGTTAGGCCATGGACCTCATAGCCCTTTTCGTTCAGGACGCGGGTTAGATACCATCCGTCCTGACCGCCTATCCCGGTTATAAAGGCGCGTTTGGTCATTAGTCACCTGTGATCATGGATCGTTCGGTTCCGAGGCCGGCTGACGAGGGGGTGCGACACGGCCCCTCAGCTACCCCGATGCTGCTTCTGATGCCACACCCATCGGTAGACCGCACGTGCGATACCATGGAGCCCGAACGTACGGGCGAGATGGGATGCGCGCGAGATCGTCATGGTCGGGGTGAAGACCTCCCGTACCATCCGGGAGCGATACTCTGCGTTGTCCGCTTTTTCCGAATTCTTCGGGGCAAGGGGCCAGGTAAGGGCGCCGTGGGCTAGATTATGGTTGCTTGTCTCGATGTTGGAGTGCGCGCCGATGATGCCGACGTTGCGGATCAGGTTGGCCTCCGGCATTACCGCCAGCCCTTCGGCATGCTGGATGGTATACAGCCATTGCGTGTCCCACGTGTCGACGTGGTTCCGCACGTGGAAGTTGAAGACGTGTGCCAGATAACGGGCAGTCTGTTGGCCGTGGCGCCTCATCAGCATGGCGGACATGTCGGGTCCCCAACGCGACATACCTTCATCATAAAGCGACCAGGCGCGACGCCATGACGCCCATCCCCATATCGATCCAAGGCTGGAATAGAAGTAATGCGACGACGCCACGCCAGCGCCGAGCTGGTTGGTTCCAGAAACCATCATGATGCGCGGATCGTCGCGGTAGCGCTCAAGCATCTCGCCGCAATAGGGAAAGAAATCGGGTGACGGCACGACATCGTCCTCGAGGATCACGCCCTCCGCCTCACGATCGAAGAACCAATCGATCGCAGTGATGACGCCCCGCCGGCATCCGAGATTGCGCTCCTGGAAAAGCGTTTCCACCTGACAGGGCCAGTCGATCCTGGCGAGGACGGCGTCGCGTACCTTCGCGGTAAGCTCCGCCTCATTGGGTCGATTCGCCCGAGGTCCGTCCGCAGCGACATACAAGCGTTTCGGACGCGCCGCGGCGATGGCGTCCAGCACCTGCAACGCTGAATCGAGGCGATTGAAGATGATGAAGAGGATCGGGGGTGTTTCGTGGTTCATAGGGAGCTCATCCATGCTGGTCGGCCGCAGCCGGCCGGCTCGTCAGCCGCCGCCAGGATGCCGTAACCGGCCAACACAATGCCGCCACCTTGATCGCGAAAAGGGGGCGTGTTCGGGCGCTGAAGGCGTCCGCCAGGAACGCCGCGATCATCTGCGCGCCGAGCGAAGCTATCGCGCCGCCGGTCGCGCCCATCGAAGGGACGAGTGCGAGATTGATGAGGAAGTTCGCCCCGGCCCCCAGCAGCGTGAACAGCAACGTCCGGCTCTGTAGGTTGTGCGATAGATACCATTGATTGCCCAAGATACCCATGCTGACAAATACCGACGTCCAGATATGGATCGCCAGCACCGGCACGGCCGGGTCATAACGGCGGTCGTAGAGGAGGTGGACGAACGGCCCGGCCGCGAGGGAAACCACAAGCGCGATCATGCCACTGACCACGACCATCGCTGTCATGGCAGAGCGGACAGCGCTATGGTGAGCCGTCCCCGACTGTGCGAGCAAGCCTTGCCACCGGGGGAAAAAGCTGGTCGCCACGATGGTGGGAAGGACGTAAAATATCTCACTGAGGCGAACCGCTGCGGCATATATGCCGGTCTCAGCCGCGCCATGCGTTGCCATGATAACGAACTGGTCGACCCGCATGTAGATGACGATCGCCATGCCCGACAAGAACAACGGCCACGCATCCATAGCGAGGCGCCGCACGACCTCGACCCGCACGGTCCAGAGTCCTGAACGTTGGCGATCGGTGCGATATGCCACTGCCAGGCAGGCACCCATCAGCACCTGTTCCGCGACCAGAGTCCATGCGAAACTCTCGACGGTTCGGAAAGCGTAGAGAACGCCGAGCTTCGCTATTGCCGAAAGGAAGAAGGCGATATTGTCCGCGATCACCGCGCGCTTGGCATTGACATGCGCTTCGAACCAGTAGCGGAATACCTCGGTCGGTCGAAGAATCAGCCCCATAGCGACAATGGCCACCAATATCGCGTAACGATCGCTTTCGCGGCTCAAGGTCGCGATAGCTATGGTGACCGTCATGGTCGCGATCGTCGCAATCGTCTGTAGCGCGAAGGCGGCGCCGAGCGTTTCGCGGGCGCTGCCGGGGTCGTCGATCAACCGTTTGACGACGACCTGGTTGAGACCCAGGGAGGCCAGCAACAGAAGCAGAGCGCTCAGTGCTTGGGCGTAGCTGATGCCGCCGTAATCGGCAGGTCCGAGCAAGCGAGCGGCGAGAATGCCGATGATGAAATTGCCGAGGACGCGCACGAACCGATCGAGGAAAAGCCAGCTCATGTTGGCGATTTCACGACGGTAGCCGCCGACGAGCGAGCGGACGACGCCTACCGCCGGATCCACGAAACGCAGCATGGTTGGCTTAGCTCGCCGCGAGGGAAACGCGGTCGATAACTGCCCTAGAATCGGAAGTCCCGCTGGCCCCTGTCGCCTCCACGTCAACTTGCACGCCGCGACAGTCGTCGGGGATGGTGATCCGCCCTTCCATTGTGATCTTACCCGCGGTCGCCGGGAGATCGCGTACCCAGAATTGCTGTGGTCCGCGTCCCACATGGCGGCAATAGGCCCGCCACGTGATCAGGGGGGCCACTGCTGGATCGGGATAGGTCAGCGATAGCTGCAGTCGAGCGTTGCGCGGCAAGCCGGAAAGGATGCGCGAAGCGGCCACGATCCGGCGTTCTGGGCCGACTGAAATCGCGAGCGCGCCCTTCTCATCAAGAACGACTGCTCCATCGGCGCCGTCGTAAAGCGCCCAGGTAAGGGGCCGAAGTCTCGCCTGCGTCGTTGCCGGGTCGAAGCCGAACGCCCAAATCTGCGGGCGCGGATCGATATGGCTAGCCAAGCTCCGAGCGGTCGCCAGATCACCGGTCGATACCAATCGCTTCAACAGGGTGCTTTCGTATACAGCGTGCGAAGGCACCGCCCGGGCACCGCTATACAGTTGGAACAGTGCGGCGACGGCGGCGGGATTGGGCGACTTTTCGACGAGTACCGAAAGGAACGAGGGAACCCAGGGGCGATTGGCACGGAGGTAGGGAACAAGCGCCTGCCGGATCGCCGGTTCCGTGGTCGCGGCGACTAGAATTGGAAAAAGCTGCCCGGCGGAAGCGGGCCTGACCGAAAGGGCGCGGTCGTAATGCTGCAGCGCTCCATCGATGTCACCGCGTCTGACGGCGTCCTCAATCAGCCAGATCTGGGCCAGCAGGTCGCGGCGGGACGCACGCTCCGATAGCAACATGAGCGTCCGCGCTCGATCCGATCCATTCTGTTCCAGATCGTCGACATAAGCCAGCAGTCGCAAGCCGCTGCCGTTCAGCGGATCGGCGCGAAGCGCTTGGAGCGCCGCACCAGCCCAGCGTTGATTGTTTTGCGATAGTCCTTCCGGCCCAAGGATTGCTGTATCGAAGATCCGCGTGATGGCGGTGGCATTTGCGGGCGCAAGCTTGACAGCCAGTTGGGGATATTGGCGGGCGGTGACCTGTACGGCCGCGTCACGCATCGCGAGGAGCGCGACGATGATGGTAGTCAGGCCCGTTACGGCAGCACCCGGCGTGATGCGTAGCTGACGGCCCCGGCGGGCGGGCGCGTCAGGCATTCTTGCCCCGATCGCCACCGCCGTAGCTGTAGCCATCGCCATAGTCGCGCCCGTAGCCATAGCCTTCGCGATGCTGCAACTTGGTGAGCACCGCGCCGAAGATCGTGCCATGCGCCATGCGTAGACGTTCGATCGAATTCATGATCGCGCGAACCGCCACGCCCTTCGTTTCGACAATCAGTAGACAGCCCTCTACCGAACGAGACAGCAGCGGCGCATCAGCCAGACCGAGAACCGGTGGCGAGTCGAGGATAAGGTGGTCATATTCCGAGGCAGCTTCCGACAGGAAGCGCTCAAGGCCGGGGCTGCTTAGCAATTCGGCGGCATTGGGCGGAGTCGGTCCCGTCGGTATCAGCCAGACGTTTTTGTAGGGGGTAGGTTGAATGAGAGTCCGCCAGTCCACCTGTCCGGCTAGCACGTTACTGAGGCCCCGGTCGTTCTCACCTCCCACCATCGAATGAATGGAGGGCGAGCGCATATCGGCGTCGATGAGCAGGACGCGGCGATCGGTTCGCCCGACGACGACTGACAGCGCAAGTGAACTCGAGCTTTTTCCTTCCGCCGGGCGCGTACTGGTGACCATCAGGGACTTGGGGAAGCCTTTAGCCGTAGCGAAACCAAGGTTCGATCGCACGGTGAAAAAGGCTTCATAGAACGATGACTTCGTATCGACTAGTTCCTGCTGCACGGATTGCTGCAACATCGGTGTATAGCCAAGCAGGGGGATGCCCAACTGGCCTTTTACCTCGCTCGGATCGTGAATACCCTCATCGATCTGATCGAGAGCGAAGACCGTTACCGCCGCTACGGCGAACGACAGCAGCAGGGCGACGGTCATGTTGATTAGCAGGCTAGGTGCCGACGGACGGGTTGGGATTTCCGCCGGCTCTACAATGGCGACATTGCTGGCGGCCACAGTGCCGGCGACGCCGATCTCTTTATAGCGTTGCAACAACGCGTCGTACAATTGACGGTTGGTATCCGCCTCGCGCTGATAGATCGCATATTGGATGCTGGCGCGTTGTTGCGCGTCGAGCCCGGCCTTCAGCTTCTGGACTCTCGCGCGCAGATCGTTCTCGCGGCGCAAAGCCTCGCGATACTCCTGATCGCGTGCACCGGTCACACGCGCGGTTTCCCGCGCAATCGCACTATCGAGCGACTGAACCCGCCGGGCGGCCTGCCGCGCTTCCGGATAGCCCGGTTCGAACTGCACGAGTAGACGGGCCAGATCGCTGGCGGCTTCCGCGCGCTGCTGGCGAATGAAGGCTAGTCCCTGATTGCTGGCGAGCTCGGC
Organism: Sphingomonas sp.; assembly: GCF_042091075.1. Taxonomy (GTDB): domain Bacteria; phylum Pseudomonadota; class Alphaproteobacteria; order Sphingomonadales; family Sphingomonadaceae; genus Sphingomonas. The sequence continues at coordinate 38,770 of NZ_JBELIE010000008.1, forward strand.
GGCGACATTGGCGTCGGAGCCTGTGCGGCTCTCGGCGAGGATTCTAGCTTCGGTCGCCTTGTTTAGTGCGGTGTTGAAGGCGTCGAGATCAGATGCCGTTAGCGTGCGGCCCAGTTGCGAACGACCCGATTCATCGCGCACCTGATCGAGCGTGACGATCCCACGGTTTGTTGCATAATTGACTACCTGTCGCTCTGACTGCTCCAAACGCGCGCGTAGCGCGCCTAGACGATCCTCAAGGATCCGTCGCGCATCCGCCGTGGAGGCGAACTGACGGTCAATATTGGTGGCGATATAAGCCTTCACCCAGTCATTCGCGATCGCCGCCGACAGCTCGGGAGAACGACTGGTAAAGCGGACGTTCACTAGTCTCGACGTGCGGACCGGATCGATCGCCACATTGCGCAACAACAGATCCACCGTCTCGGTGTTGAGGCGAGCGGTGTTTCCGCTTTCTTTCAGTTCCTCATATCGGCTTTCCTTACCCTGTGAAGCAAAGAAATCAGGACTAGAGGTAAGCCGCAGGTCGTTGGCAATCCGTGCGGCAAGCGGGCGAGTGCGCAGCAGCGCATATTGCGTGGCATAAAATTCGATGTCGCGATCAGCCTCCTGCGAGTCCAACCCTTCGACCTTGGTGATCTGCTTTTGCTCGCGACTGATTTCAATCTGCGACTGTGCCGTATAGCGTTTCGCGGTCAGCAGAGTGATGACGATGCTTGCCGTCAGGAAACCACCGATGATTGCGAGAATGATCCAGCGCCACCGAAGCACCTTGCTCCAATACTGGAGCAGGACCGGTGGCAGAAAGCGCGACTGCGCGCTTTCCGCTGCCGTTTCACCCGACGAGTAGGCGGATGGCACAGGCTCTATGTTGACGATCTTGTTCATCTTGTCATCAAACCTGTCAGCGGAAAGCTTTAAAAGAATATATGGTGTGCGGCACGAGATCAGTTCCGTTGCAGCGCGACGATGATGGGGGTCGACAGCAAGGGTGCGATCTGCAGGAAGTCCTTGAAGATACGACGTCCGCGCGATTCGCCCACCATTACGATGTCACCAGTGTATATCCGCGGATCCTCGTAGGAACCGTTCCGAATGGCTTTCAGATTGTAGAGCCCGGCAAACGTCTTCCCGTTCACCGTCCGGAAGATCACCACGTCGCTCAGCTTGGAGAACTCGGTGGTGCCCTTCGCTGCTGCGACCGCCATCATCAAGGTCATCCTGGTCGAGACCGGATAGATGCCGGGTTCACCGACCTGCCCCTCGACCGTGACAGTCTGACTGACGATCTTGGTCGGGTTGACGGTGACCTTGGGATCGCGAACGTAGGCGGCGCGTAAACGGCTCTCTATCAGCGTCGCGACCTCGGCGGGGGTTTTTCCGGCTGCCTGGATTGTTCCTGCCAGCGGGAACGCGATCTTACCGCTCGTGTCCACCTGAATGACTTGGCCACTCAGCGCGCTGACCCCAAAGACGTCGATCCGTAGTTCGTCATAGGCGCCGAGCAGATATGTGTCGGTATCGGGCGTTAGATCGACCCGCGCCGGCGGAGGCAGCATTTGCTGATTCAGTCGCGTAATCTCGGGCGCCATCGGCGGAAGCGAGGACGAACAGGCTAGCAGCAACAGGCTTGCCGCCAGCGCTGGCACCGTCTTGATGCACAATTTCAATGGCACGCTCACGTCCGTTTCCAATTCTGACTCATATTCTGGTCGCCGGCCGGCAAACCGACTTCGTCATGCTTTGCCCGCAGC
>NZ_JBELIE010000141.1:0-8579 GCF_042091075.1 Sphingomonas sp.
GAAAGATATCGTCCCGCGCGCAGAAGATCGTCATCCGGCGCTGCGGCGGCAGCGCATTGGCGATTGCCGCGCAACGCTCGGCATGGCCGCGTCCCTGGTGATGGACGAAATAGCCGAACGGCCGCGTCATGCCGCGACCGGGATCGAGATCGGGATCGGTTTCGATGACGGCAGCTGGTGTAGCCCGATCGCGGCCAGCCCTTCCAGCACCCCCGCCGCATGACGGGCGGACACACGATGCAGGCCTGGCCGGGCGGGCAGGCCGTCCAGTTCGTCGCTGGCATTGCCGACAACAATCGCATGGCCGCACGCGGTCAGCATATCCGCGTCGTTGCCGCTGTCCCCCGCCGCGACACATTGCGCCAGCGTCATGCCCGATCGGGCGGCATAAGCCGCGATCGCCGCGGCCTTGCCGCCATGCGGGGCCAGCACGTCGATCAACCGGCCATGCGAATAGATCACGCGCGCGCGCAGCCCGGCCGCATCCAGCGCCCGGCGAGCGCGGTCGGCATCGTCCGCCGTTCCGAAAAAGCTGATCTTGTGCGGCCCTGCGGTCGTCGCCGGCTGTGGCGTCAGCGCAAGCGGCCCGAGGCACGAGACGACAGCGGCGCGATCCCAATCCCGGTCGAGGTGTCGCGCATAGTCACGACATGGGCGCCACCGCCCCGCCGTGTCGCGCAGGATCAGCCGGGTGCCGACATCGGTGATGAACGCATCGGGCGTCGGCAGGCCCCATTGCCGCAGGATCGCGCGCGCCGCCGGAAATCCACGCCCGGTGGCGACGACGAAGGGCAGTCGGCGCTCCGCGCGCCAACGCGCGAACGCCGCCGCGCCTCTGGTGCAGCCGGTCAGCGTGTTATCGATGTCGCATGCCAGCAGGCGCGGCGCCCGTGCCGATTGATACAAGTCGATCGACGCCGCCGCATAGCGATCCCAGCAATAGGCATCCACCCCGGTCAGCGCGGCCAGCGACAGAGCGGCATGGCGCACCGGATCGGTGACAATCGCGGCGATCGCTGCGCCGATCGCGGCATCGTCGCGGGGATCGACCAGAAGCCCGTGGCCGATCGTCGCGACAATCTCCGCCGGGCCGCCGTTGCGGGTTGCGACCACCGGCACCCCAGCGGCGGCGGCCTCCACCAGCGTCAGCCCGAAGGGCTCGTGCAGCGCCGGATTGACGAACACGCCGCCCCGAGCCGCCAGCGCATATAGCGCGGCGACATCGTCGGCATCGTGGTGTGGCGGCAGCGCGACGCGCCCGCGACAGGCGTCCGTGCTCGCCAGCGCCTGCAACGCCGTCAGGATCGCTGCCTCCTCGCCACTGACATGGTCATGCTGGCCCGCGAGGATCAGCAGGTTCGCCCGCTGACGCAATTGGTCGTTCCCGGCATAGGCGCGGATCAGCGCGGCCAGATTTTTCTTCGCGACCGGCCGTGCGATCGCGAGCAGCAGCGGTCGCTCGGGCGCGGTGAACCATGCCCCCAGCCGGTCGGCAAGGGTAGGCGCCCTCGGCACCAGATCGCGGCGGGGGATGCCCGGCGGCAGGATCTGCACCCGTCCGCCCGTATCGACGCCATAACCGCCGATCTGGCGCTCCGCTTCATCGCGTGTGGAGACGATGATCGCGGCGGCATCGCGCAGCGCCGCGCGTTCGGCGATGATGCGCGCTTCCAGCCCGGCGCTGGAGAGATGTTGCGCCCGCTTGTCGATGCCCAGCGCGTGCGGCGTATAGACGAACGGGATGCCGAACCGGCGCTGCGCTTCGCTCGCCACCGCGGCGGCATCAGCGAAATGCGCGTGGATGACATCGGGCCGGTTCGGCGCGTGCGACAGATGGTCACAAAATGCCTCGGTAAAGGCTGCGAGTTCGTCGCAGAGCGCTTCTTTCTCAAGGTAACGCCGGTTCGACGTAGCAATGCGCCGGATGATGATACCGGGTGCCATGGCTTCGACCGGCGCCGCGTGCACCGGGTCGAGCCGCTCGTCGACGAACAGGCGGGTCACGATCTCGACCTGCGAAACCCCGGGGCACATCGCCTGATGGCGGGCGGCATCGAGGATGTAGGCGATATGCCCGCCGGTATCCGCAGTGATCCCGAATTCGACGGGTGGCGCCTTTAGACAACCGCCGAGCGCGAGATGGAGGATGATCAAGTCGACCCCTTTTCTATTTTGAGGAGGATGAACGTCAATTCTGGTAAATGGGTCCACGGTGAAGGGAGAGTCTGTTCCTTTTCCGTCGCTTGCGCAGATTTTCGGGTGTGCGGATTGATCGCGGGAAATATTTGGATTGATCGAAATCAATTCAGGAACTCGCGTGGGCCGCGCGGCTTCATGGCAGGTCGATGCTCCAGATAGGATATCAGGTGCCCACCCTCTTCTTCCTGCATGCGTTGGGCGCGAGCGCCCAAGAATGGGACGCGGTCGTCGCGCGCCTGCGTGACCGCTATGATTGCGTCGCACTCGATATGCCGGGATTCGGCGATGCGGCGGACGCCGGCTATGTCGATGTGGCGGCGGCGGTGGCGTGGTTTACTCGCGAGGTGCGGGCGCGACGCCCGGATCGCTGGCTGATCGTCGGTCACAGCATGGGAGGCAAGATCGCGACTCTGGTCGCGGCGCAGGCGCGCGAGGGTGTGGCCGGGCTGTCCGGGTTGGCGGGCGTCGTGCTCGTGGCGGCATCGCCACCCGCGCCGGAGCCGATGGACGAGGACCGGCGACGTCAGATGCTCGGCTGGTTCGCGGATGGCCCGGCAAGCGAGGCGCAGGCCCGCACCTTCGTGGCGGCGAACGTCGCGGCGGACCTGCCGCCCGCCATGGAGGCGCGGGCGGTGGCGGACGTCCGGCGCTCCCACCGTCAGGCGTGGCTGGGCTGGCTGGAACGCGGGAGCCGCGAGGATTGGAGCGAGGAGGCGGGGCGCCTTCCGATCCCGGCGCTGATCCTTGCCGGCGGCGAGGATGGCGATCTGGGAGAGGAGGCGCAACGGCGGTGGAACCTGCCGCACTATCCGAATGGGCGGATCGCGGTGGTGGCCGATGCGGCGCACCTGCTTCCTTATGAGCAACCCGAGCGTCTTGCCGATTTGATCGCGGCACATGCCGAACACGCACTGGCGAGCGCGCTGCCGGCGGCATTCTTGAACCTGCTTGGCTCCGCCCGTGTCAGCGCGCAGACGCGGCGGCTGTTGCTGGAGCGGCATGCCGGCCCGGCCGCCGATGCGCGGACGCTGCTGACCGATCGCCAGGTCGAGATCCTGAAACTGCTGATCGCGCATGTGCTGCCCGATGCGGCGGACCCCGCCGATCTTGCCCGTCGCATCGATGTGGCGCTGGCGAGCGGGGAGGGGGATGGCTGGCGCTATGCCGATCTGCCGCCCGATGCATCCGGCTGGACGATGGCCCTCGACCTGCTCGACCAGCATGGTTTCGCAGATCAGGCGGCGGCGGCGCGCGAGGATTTGTTGCGCTCGATCGCGGAGGGTGCCGATACCGTCGGCGTGCGGCTGGCGCCTTGGACGTGCCGCCAGTGGCAGCATTGGTTCGCCGATGCACGCGGGGAGATCGTGCGGCAGTGGATGGCGCTGCCCCGGACGATGGCACGGATCGGCTATGACGGCTTCGCGGTCGGCGGCGACGATCAGCGCAAGCAGGGCTATGTCCGGACGGGGGCGGATGATCCCGAACCGTGGCAGCTTTCGGCGAGGCGCCCCGCATGACACCGCCACTCTATCAGCCGTCCGATAATGTCGACGCGGTGATCGTCGGCAGCGGCGCGGGCGGGGCGCCGCTGGCCGCGCGCCTCGCGCAGGCGGGCCTGTCGGTTGTCGTGCTCGAAGCCGGCGACCGCTTCCTGCCCGACGAGCATGTCGCGGACGAAGTGGCGGCCGATCTGTATTGGCTGGAGGAACGGCTGAGTGGCTGCGCGGACCCGACCGCGTTCGGCGCCAACAATTCGGGCATGGGGGTTGGGGGATCGACGCTCCATTGGGGTGCCTTTTGTCCGCGTCCCGATGCCCGCGACCTGTCGCTGCGGACGATGATGGGGGTGGGGGACGATTGGTCGATCGCGTTCGATGAACTGATCGCTTATGTCGAACAGGTCGAACGCTTCATCGGCGTGTCGGGGCCGGCGCATTATCCGTGGGATGCGGCGCGGCGATATCCGCTGCCGCCGGTGTCGCGGAATGCCCCAGCCGACGCGATGGCGCGTGGCTGTGCGGCGCTGGGCCTCACCGCCACCGACGCGCCGGCCGCGCTAGTTTCACGCGACTGGCAGCAGCCGCATTGGGGACAGCGACAGGCGTGCGTGAATTGCGGCACCTGCCACCAGGGTTGTCGCAACGCCGCCAAGACCAGCATGGATACCACGTGGCTGCCGCTCGCGATCGCGCACGGCGCTGAGGTGCGCGATCGCAGCCGGGTGATCGATATCGAGCGCGATCGCGCCGGCCGCGTCGACGGCGTCGTCTATCGCCGCGACGGGCAGGATGTGCGCCAGCGCTGCGGCGCGCTGTTCCTGTGCGCGGGCGGGGTGGAGACGCCGCGCCTGTTGCTCAATCTCGATCTCGCGAACAGCAGCGGGCAGGTTGGCCGTCATTTCATGGCGCATGTCGCGACGCAGGTCTGGGGGCGGTTCGATGCGGACATGCGGATGAACCGCGGCTACCCCTCGTCGCTGATCAGCGAGGATATGATGCGCCCCGCCGATGCGGGCTGCGCGGGTGGTTATCTGATCCAGAGCCTCGGCGTGCTGCCGGTCACGCTGGCGACCAACCTGACCCGCGGCGCGGGATTATGGGGGGAGCGGCTGGTGGGGATGATCGACGATTATCACCGGCTGGCCGGGATCGGGATCAACGGTGAATGCCTGCCTGACGAGCGTAATCGCCTGACGCTGTCGGACGAGATCGATGCGTTCGGGCTGCGCAAGGCGCGGATCGATTTCAGCTATGGGGAAAATGAGCGCGCGGTCGATGCCCATGCCCGCCGTACCCTGACCGCGATCTGGGAGGCGGCGGGCGCGCGCGACATCCTGGCCCTCGATCGTTCGGCGCACACGATCGGCACGTGTCGGATGGGGCGTGACGGCGATCACGCAGTGGTGGACGCGGACGGGCGAAGCTTCGACGTGCCCAACCTCTATATCTGCGACAATTCAATATTTCCCAGCGCACTGGCGGCCAATCCCGCGCTGACAATCATGGCGCTGTCGCTGCGATGCGCGGCGCAATTCCTGAATAGCCGAACCCGAGGAGAGTGATATGGATCTGGGCATCAATGGGCGTATCGCGCTGATCAGCGGCGCCGATTCCGGCATGGGCAAGGAAACCGCGCGGCTATTGCTGGAAGCGGGCGTGCGCGTCGCAATCACCGATCGGGCCGACGGCACGATCGAGGAGGCACGCGCCGAGCTGGCCTCGCTGGGCGAGGTCATCGCGGTAACGGGAGATGTGACGAAGGCGGACGACGTCACCGCGATCTGGCGCGAAGTGCGGGAGCGGTGGGGCGATCCCGACATGTACGTCAACGCCGCCGGCGTCACGGGCGCGACCGGCGATTTCCTCGATGTCGATGACGGCGGGTGGTGGGAGACGCTCGACATCAACCTGATGGGCGCGGTGCGCATGTGCCGCGAGGCGATCCCGGCGATGCGCCGGCGCGGCTGGGGCCGGATCGTGCTGTTCGCGTCGGAAGATGCGGTGCAGCCCTATGTCGACGAATTGCCCTATTGCGCGTCGAAGGCAGGGATACTCAGCCTCGCGAAAGGCCTGTCGAAGGCGTATGGCGGGGACAACGTGCTGGTGAACACCGTCTCGCCCGCGTTCATCGCCACACCGATGACCGACAAGATGATGCGCAAGCGCGCCGAGGAGAAGGGCGTTAGCTTCGACGAGGCGATCGCGAGTTTCCTCGTGGAGGAACGGCCCGGCATGGAGCTGAAGCGGCGCGGCAAGCCCGAGGAGGTCGCAGCGGCGGTGGCGTTCCTGTGTTCCGAACGGGCGAGCTTCATTAACGGGGCGGGAATCCGGGTGGATTCGGGTTCGGTCTTCACGATCGCGGGGTGACGGTGTCGGCGCCACGGTCGATCCGGAGATCGATTGGGGGGCGATCGTCCCGCCCCCCGATCCATTGTTCAGGCGACCCCGGCGCCGCCAGTGACGCCATAGACCTCGCCGGTGAGGAAACTGCCTTCCTGGCTGGCCAGCAACACATAGATCGGCGCAATCTCGACCGGCTGGCCGGGGCGGCCGAACTGGCTTTTCGATCCGAATTCCATCACTGCCTCGGACGGCTGCCCACCTGACGATTGTAGCGGCGTCCAGAACGGCCCGGGCGCGACGACGTTCGCGCGGATGCCCTTCTCGATGAGCTGCTTGGCGAGTGCCTTGGTATAGGCCACGATCCCCGCCTTGGTGGTGGCGTAATCGAGCAGGATCGCCGAGGGATCATAGGCCTGCACCGACGCGGTGGTGATCACCGATGCGCCGGTCGGCAGATGCGGCACCGCCGCCTGGGCGATCCAGTGCATTGCATAGAGGTTGGTCTTCAGCGTCTGGTCGAAATCCGCCGAGGACACTTCGGCAATATTCTCCCGATGCTGTTGGCGGCCGGCGTTGATCACCAGCACGTCGAGCCCACCCAGTTGCTCGACCGCCTGATCCACCATCGTGCGGCACCATGTCTCGTCGGTGATGTCGCCGGGCAGGTCGATCGCCTTGCGCCCTTCCGCTTCGATCAGCCGCAATACCTCGGCGGCGTCGGCTTTCTCGGCCGGAAGGTAGGAGATCGCGACATCGGCGCCCTCGCGGGCGAAAGCGATCGCCGCGGCGCGCCCGATGCCGCTGTCGCCGCCGGTCACCAGCGCACGCCGCCCGGTCAGCTTTCCCGAGCCGCGATAGCTGTCCTCCCCATGATCGGGCACCGGATCCATCTTGGCGGCCTCACCGGGGACGGGCTGCGGCTGGCGTGGGAAGGGCGGTTGCGGATATTGCGTGCGCGGATCCTGCATCGTCAGGCGGTCGCTCATGATCGTCTCCTGTAGGGGGGGACGCTGTAACGAGCCGCGCGCCGTTCAGTCGCAAGCGGCCTCGTCATTCAGCACAGATAACGCCATCAGATGCGCCAAGTGGCTCAAACCTTGCGGTAAATTGCCAAGAAACGCGCCGGTGTGCGGGTCCACCATCTCCGCAAGAATGCCGTGGCCGCGGTGCAGCGCTTCGGTCAGCCGGTCGAGCTGCGCACGCGCCTGTTCGCGCTGCCCCAGCAGCGCGCGTGCCTCCACCATCCAGAACGAGCAGGCGAGGAAACAGCCCTCCTCCGCGTCCATGCCGGAATAGCGATAATGGAACGGGCCCGCGCCCAATTCACGATCGATCGCGTCGAGCGTCAGCCGCAATCGCTCTTCGCCGTCGAAGCCGAAGCGGACCGCCAGCGCCAGCGAGGCATCGATCGTCTTGCAGCCGGGATACATGACGAAGGCCTGCTGCGTTTCGCACCAGCATTCGTCCTCGATCCACGCCTTCACCCGGTCCCGCTCGCGCGACCAGCGTTCCCGGCACGTCGTCGGCAACTGACCCTGATCCGCCAGCTCGACCGCCCGGGCGAGCGCCTGCCAGCAGCTGATCTTCGACATCGTGTAATGCCGTTCCTCCTGCAATTCCCACATGCCGGAATCGGGCAAGCGCCAGCGGTCGGCGCATTGATCGGCCAGGTGCGACAGGAATTCCGCGCTCGCGCTATCCAGGATATTGCCGCACGCAACGAAGCACGACGCGGTTTCGAAGATGTCGCCATATACGCCATGCTGCGCCTGGTCGGTGGCGAGGTTGCCTGTCACCACGGGCCGCGACGCGCGATAGCCCGGCATCGCCCAACTCGATACATCGGGCACGATCCCGCCCGACAGCGTGTAGCAAACGCGCACGCCGGTATCGCGTAATTGATTGAGCAGCCAGGTAAACGCGGCCTTGGCTTCCGCCTGTGCTCCGGCCGTCAGGAATGCCTTGATCGTATAGCCGGCGTCGCGCACCCAGGCGTAGCGGTAGTCGAAGTTCTTTTCGCCGCCGATCCCCTCCGGCACCGACGTGGTCGCCGCCGCCGCGATTGCGCCCGAGGGGGAGTAGAGCAGCAGCTTCAGCGCGAGCGCACTGCGCAGGAAGGCGCCACGATCGTCGCCACGATAGGTGACGGTGTCCGCCCAATCGCGCCATTCGCGATGCGACAGGTCGATGCGATCGTCGATCTCCTCGATGCTCGGCGCGACCAGCGGCTCGTCCTGCCCCGCGACGATCGCGAGGGTGCGGCGGTCGCCGGCGGCGACGGCTACCTCGCCGGTGATCCCCTCGTCCGTCCATCGGCAGGTGATCCGCGGATCATGAATGAACAGGCCGAGCACCCGCTCGACATGAAAGACGGTGTGTTTGCCGATCGTCGAGTGATAGGGGTTAACGGTGTCGCCACGCCGCCCCGGCTTCATCAACAGCGAGAAGCGCACGGTGCCGTCCAATCCCTCGACGCGTCGCGCCAGTTCCGCCCAGGGCAGTCGCCCGGCCGTACCGCTGTTCAGGGACTCCGTCAGC
>NZ_JBELIE010000142.1:0-8639 GCF_042091075.1 Sphingomonas sp.
GCGTCATCGTCAAACATGCCAACCCATGCGGCGTCGCCACCGGCGGGACGTTGATCGAGGCCTATGAGGCGGCGTTCGCGTGCGACACGGTCAGCGCGTTTGGCGGCATCATCGCGGTCAATCGCCCGCTCGACGGCGCCACCGCGCGCGCGATCACCGGCATCTTCACCGAAGTGGTGGTCGCGCCCGACGCCGACGAGGAAGCGATCGCGCTGTTCGCGGCGAAGAAGAATCTGCGCCTGCTGCTAACGGGAGAGCTGCCCGACCCGCGGCGCGCGGGACTGATGGCGAAGTCGATCGCGGGCGGCTGGCTGGTGCAATCGCGCGATGCCGGCCATATCCTGCCCGCCGACCTGAAGGTGGTGACGCAGCGCCAGCCGAGCGAACAGGAGCTGGCGGATTGTCTGTTCGCCTGGACGGTCGCCAAGCACGTCAAGTCGAACGCGATCGTCTATGCCCGCGACGGCAGCACCGCCGGGATCGGCGCGGGGCAGATGAACCGCCTCGAATCCGCCCGCATCGCGGCGTGGAAAGCGAAGGATGCGGCGGACAAGGCGGGGTGGGATCAGCCTCGCACGATCGGCTCAGCGGTCGCCTCGGATGCTTTCTTCCCGTTCGCGGACGGCCTTCTCGCCGCGGTCGAGGCGGGGGCGAGCGCGGTGATTCAGCCGGGTGGCTCGATCCGCGACGCCGATGTGATCGCCGCCGCCGACCAGGCCGGACTGGCGATGGTCTTCACCGGGATGCGTCATTTCCGGCATTGAGGGCGGCGGGCAACCGGGCGACCGCTTCGCGCTAGCGCGTCATGCCGCCTTCGTTGGGCAAGGTCGCTTCCTCGGCACGCGGCACCCGCGCGAACAGCGCGCGGTCGGCGGGGGCGAAGGCGAAGCGCCACAACAGCCCGATATAGCTGCCCGCGATCAGCGGCAGCGTGATCGCGAGGCGCCAGCCGGACGATAGCGGCAGCAGATGGGTCGCCGCCGCCCCCAGCATCGCGGCGACCAACGCCGCCCCGGCGAGCGCCGGGCGGAACGGCGATACCGGCGCGGACAGCAGGTGCGACAACAGGCGCGCCTTGATGATCGACATGATTCCCAGGGCGGTCATCAGCGCCACCGCCGGCCCCGCCGCCTGCCAGGCGACCGGCCAGCCGAGCCGCCGCATCGCCAGCACCAGCACGACGCTGAACCCCATCTGGAATCCCAGCGTTGCCATCGAGATCGCAAGGTTGCGGTGACGCGCGATATAGACCAGCGCCGACTCGCATGTCGCTCCGGGCGAGGCGAGCACCTCCGCGATCAGCAGGAAGGCCAGCGACGCGCTGCCGGCGACGAATTGCGGGCCCAGCACCGCCATCACCGACGCCGCCGGGATCGATCCCATCAACGCGAGGCCCGCCTGCGCCGCCATGATCCAGAAGGCGACCTGTCGCACCTGATGCGCGACCGCGTCGCGATCCCCCTCCGCCAGGCTGCGCGTGATGACCGGGCCCAGGATCGGATCGAAACTGGTCTTGAGCTTGCCCGGCAGCGTCGCGACTTGCTGCGCCATATAATAGATGCCGACGATCTTCGGCGCGAACAGCAGGCCAAGGATGAAGCGATCGACGTTGCGCATGCTCCATTCCAGCGCATCCGCCCCCGCCAGCGGCACGTTGCTGCGCGCCAGCGCGAACAGCTCGCTGACATGCGGCGACCAGCCGCGCGGCAGGCCGTAGCTGCGGACGAACGGGACGATCGACGCGATCAGCGCCGCGATCATCGACGCGACATAGGACAGCACCAGCCCGTCCTTGATCGTGAAATAGCTGAACAGCCAAGCGGCGACGGAGATCGTCCACGGCTCCACGATCGCGCGCGCGGTCACCGCGGCCTTGACGTTATGGCGATAGGCCAGCGCGGCGAGGCTGACATCGGACCAGGCGACCGCGAGAATGATCAGCGGCAGATAGCCGTCGAGCCCGGTGACGCGCGTATTGGCGTACATCACCTGCGGAAAGGTCCATAGCACCGCGCTGGCGATCAGCGAGACGATGCCCGCCACCATCATCCCGTCCCACACCACGTGCGCATGGGGGCGTGACGTGCTGGCCAGTGCCTGCGCCAGACCGCGTTTCAGTCCCAGGGTGGCGATCAGCGCGGCCAACTCGACGACGACCACCGCCAGCGCGAACCGTCCCACCAGCGCCGCGCCATAGATGTGTCCGGCGATGAACAGGAACGGCAGGCGCGCCACCAGCCGCAGGACGAAGCCCGCGATATTGGTCCGTCCTCCCTTGGCCAGTTGCGCGATATCGCGCTCGTCGCTCAATGCGCGGCACCCCAGCTCGCGCCGGTGCCGGTTTCCACCCCCAACGGCACGTCCAGCGTGATCGCCGGTTCGGCCGCGCGCGCCATCACGCCTTCGATCACCTGCCGTGCCGCATCCACATCCGCCTCGGGCAGCTCGAAGACCAGCTCGTCGTGCACCTGCAACAGCATCTGGACGTGCGACAGCCCGGCCGCGGCCAGCGCCGGTTCCATCCGGATCATCGCGCGCTTGATGATATCGGCGCTGGTCCCCTGGATTGGCGCGTTGATCGCGGCGCGCTCGGCGCCTTGCCGCTCATGCTGCACCTTGCTGCGGATCCGTGGAAAGTGCGTCTTGCGACCGAACAGCGTGGTCGTGTAGCCGCGCTCGCGCACCCCGGTGAGCGTTTCCGCGATATAGCGGTTGATGCCGGGGAAGCGCTCGAAATAGCGATCGATCATCGATTGCGCCTCGTCGGCGGTGATGTCGAGCCGCCCCGCCAGCCCCCAGCGCGAGATGCCGTAGAGGATCGCGAAGTTGATCGTCTTCGCGCTCGCCCGCGTGTCACGCGTGACCTCGCCGAACAATTCCTGCGCGGTCAGGCTGTGGATGTCGTCTCCACGCGCAAACGCTTCCCTCAATTGCGGCACGTCCGCCATATGCGCCGCCAAGCGCAACTCGATCTGCGAATAATCGGCGGCGAGGATCACATTGCCCGGTTCGGCGACGAAAGCATCGCGGATCTGCCGCCCCACCTCGGTGCGGATCGGGATGTTCTGCAGATTGGGATCGGTCGACGACAGCCGCCCGGTCTGCGCGCCCGTCAGCGAATAGCTGGTGTGGACGCGCCCGGTGACGGGATTGATCTGTTCCTGCAGCGCATCGGTATAGGTGTTTTTCAGCTTGGTCAGCTGGCGCCACTCCAGCACCTTGGTGGCGATCGCGGCACCGGGCGAATCCCGATCCGCCGCAAGCCGCTCCAGCTCGGTGACGTCCGTGGAATAGACCCCGCTCTTGCCCTTGCGCCCGCCCTTGAGCCCCATCCGCTCGAACAGCACGTCGCCCAGCTGCTTGGGGCTGCCGATCGTGAACGGGCCGCCCGCCAATTCGTGGACCACACCCTCAAGCTGCGCGATCTGGGTCGAGAAATCCGCCGACAATTGCGCCAGCCGCTCCCGATTCACTTTCACGCCGCGCTGCTCCATCCGCGCGATCACCGCCACCAGCGGGCGGTCGACCATCTGATAGACGCGCGTCGCTTCCTCGACGGGCAGCCGCGGGGTGAAACGGCGCCACAGCCGCAGCGTGACGTCGGCATCCTCTGCCGCGTAGCGCGTCGCCGCCTTCAGATCGACTTCGTGAAAGCCGAGCGCCTTCTTGCCCGTGCCGACCACGTCCTTGTACGCGATGCAGCTGTGCGACAGGTGCGTCGCCGCCAGTTCGTCCATGCCATGGCCATGCAACCCGGCATCGAGGTCGAAGCTCATCACGATCGTATCGTCATAGGGGGCGATGTCGATCCCCAGCCGCCCCAGCACGATCATGTCATATTTCAGATTGTGCCCGATTTTCAGCACCGCCGGGTCCTCCACCAGCGGCTTCAGCTTCGCCAGCGCGACGGCGGCGTCGAGTTGCGGCGGCTTCTCCGCGAACATGTCGCTGCCGCCATGCGCGAGCGGAACGTAGCAGGCGAGATTGGGGTGGAGCGCCAGCGACACGCCGACCAGTTCCGCCGCCATAGGGTCCTTGCCGGTCGTCTCGGTATCGATCGCGACCCAGCCCTGATGCCGCGATACCTCGATCCAGCGGTCGAGCGCCGCCTCGTCGACGACGGTTTCATAGCCGTCGTGGTTGCACGCCGGCTCGTCGTCCTGCGGCACGCTGGCGGACTGGGGCACCGGCGCGTCGGCCACCTGCTCCAGCCGTCCCAGCAGGGTGCGGAAGCCGTGATGCTCCAGGAAGGCGCGCAGCGGCGCATCGGGAATGCCCTTCAGCGCCAGCTCGTCGAGCGGCTGGGGCAACGGCGCGTCGCATTTCAGCGTCACCAGCACCTTCGACAGCCGCGCCGCCTCGGCATGCTCGATCAGGTTGTCGCGCAGCTTCCCCTTCTTCATCCCCTCCGCGGCGGCGAGCACCGCTTCGAGGTCGCCATGCTCGGCGATCAGTTTCGACGCGGTCTTCGGGCCGACGCCGGGGACGCCGGGGACATTGTCGACGCTGTCCCCCATCAAGGCGAGCACGTCGCCCAGCTTTTCCGGCCCGACACCGAACTTCTCCACCACATAATCGGGGCCGAGCGTGCGGTTGTTCATCGTATCGAGCATGTCGACCGATGGATCGGTCATCAGCTGCATCAGATCCTTGTCGGAACTGACGATCGTCACCTGCCAGCCCTGCGCCAGCGCGGCCTGCGTGTAACAGGCGATGATGTCGTCCGCCTCCAGCCCCTCGGTTTCGATGCACGGCAGGCTGAACGCGCGCGTCGCATCGCGGATCATCGGAAATTGCGGGACCAGATCCTCGGGCGGCGGCGGGCGATGCGCCTTGTACTGGTCATAAAGATCGTTGCGGAACGTCTTGCTCGACTTGTCGAGCACCACCGCCATGTGCGTCGGCCCATCCGCCTTGTGCACCTGATCCGCCAGTTTCCACAACATGGCGGTATAACCATAGACCGCGCCGACCGGCTCGCCATGCTTGTTCGTCAGCGGCGGCAAGCGATGATAGGCGCGGAAGATATAGCCCGATCCGTCGACGAGATAGAGGTGCGGCATGCGCCCTGCCGTAGCAGGCGACACACGACTTTACACTCACCACGAACGACTTGGTCCATTTTTAGCAGAAATCAGCTCGGCGCGGATAACGCCCATATTATGGATCGCGTTCGCAACTGGCGCGCGACCGGAGCCGGCAATCCCCCAGCCGAACTGGCAGACCGCAAATCCTTGCTGGACGAAGCGGATGCAGCCTTGAGGCGCGTCACCCTGGGCGGCCCCGCGCAGGGCCTGATCCTTGTTGGCCTGCGCGATGTCGGCAAGACCCCCCTGCTCGGCCGCATCAGGAATATCGCGCCAGGAGCGCACTCATGGCCCTGTAGCGCTTACATCTCGTCGTCCGCGGCGCCGGTCGCGCTGCGGGGTTGCGCGCCGGTCAATGCGGCGCAGACGTTCCGGATCAGCTGCTGCCGGTCACGCATCGGGGCGGTGGTGTCGCCGATCATCACCGCGATCGCATAGCGGCGGCCGTCGGGCGCGGTCAGCAAACCAATGTCGTTGAAGCCGGCGTTGCGGCGCCCCAGTTCCTGCCCGGTGCCGGTCTTGTGCGCGAGCTGCCAGCCGACCGGCGTCGCCGCCCGCAAGCGCGCGTGGCCGGTGCGCGAGGCCGCCATCGTATCCAGCAGGATGCGGGTCGACGTCTCGCTCAGCAACTCGCCACGCGCCAGCCGGGCCAGCGCGCCGGTGATCGCATTGGGCGAGGCGCCGTCGGGCGGATTGTCGATATAGCGCTGCATCGCCGCCTGCCGCACCGATGGCGACAGCCGCGCCCGCGCCGCTTCGAAACCGCGACCGACCGCCATCGACTGATTCCACGTCACACCCGCGGTGCCGCTTTGCAGCAACCTTTCCCCCGGCCCGAATTTGATCGCGCCCAATTGCTTCGCGGCGATGAACCGTCGCACCGCCGCCGGCCCGCCGACATAGGTCAACAGGCGGTCGTTGGCGGTATTGTCGCTCTGCGTCAGTGCGCGGGTGAGCAGCCCGCCGATCGTCGTCTGATAACCGGCGCCCTTCACCAATGCCGCGATCGGCTGGTGGAACAGCGTCAGGTCAGCGCGGGTGACGAGCACCGGGTCGTCAAGTTTCAACCGGCCAGCGTCACGCTGCGACAGCACCGTCATCGCGCCCCACAATTTGCTGACGCTCTGCTGCGGCAGCGACAGGTCGCCGCCGCGCTGTACCAGCCAGCCGTCATCGAGCGAGCGTACCGCTGCCCCCGCCTTTCCCGGAAATTCGCGGATCAGTTGATCGATCCGTTCCTGTAACGCGCGCGGCGGCAGCGGCGGGCGCGTCTGCACCGGGGGCGGCGGCAGCGGCACCGAGACCAGCGGCGGTGGTGGCGCGGCCGGGATCAGCGCCGAGCCAGCCCCCGCCCCGCAGCCCGCGATCAGCAGCGACCAACCGATGACGCTTAACCGGCGCCCCAACGTCTTCGTATCCATGTCGTCTGCCACTACCCCACGCGAACCCGACTCTGTCGCCGCCGGGCCCGTGGTGACAATCCCGGCCGACCGCACGCTGCGACGAACGGTGCCTGTCGTGGGGTCTACCGGCAACGCCCTGATTCCGCGAGAGTTTGGAGCACCATTATGGGACTAGTACGGTATCGACCGGGGGATCGACCAGGTCCGGGTAATCCAGCGTGTAGTGCAAGCCGCGGCTTTCCTGCCGGTGCAACGCCGACCGCACGATCAGGTCAGCGGTCTGCAACAGGTTGCGCAGCTCGATCAGATCGGGGGTGACGCGGAAATGCCCGTAATAGTCCTCCACTTCCGACCGTAGCAGGTCGATGCGGTGGCGCGCGCGTTCGAGCCGCTTGGTGGTGCGGACGATCCCGACATAGTTCCACATGAAGCGGCGAATCTCGGTCCAGTTCTGCTTGATCACCACTTCCTCGTCGGAATCGGTGACGCGGCTTTCGTCCCACGCCCGGATCGCTGGCACGGGGGGCAGCGTATCCCATTGCGCCGCGATATGATGTGCCGCCGCCTCGCCGAAGACGAAGCATTCCAGCAGCGAATTTGACGCCAGCCGGTTGGCGCCATGCAGTCCCGACTGGGTGCACTCGCCCGCCGCATACAGCCCCGGCAGATCGGTCCGCCCGTCGCGGTCGACCATGATTCCGCCGCAGGTATAATGCTGCGCCGGCACCACCGGGATCGGCGCGACGGTCATGTCGATACCCAACCCGAGCAGCTTTTCGTGGATGTTGGGGAAATGCGCGCGGATGAAATCGGCGGGCTGGTGACTGATGTCGAGGTGAACGTAATCGAGGCCGTAGCGCTTGATCTCGGCATCGATCGCGCGGGCCACCACGTCGCGCGGCGCGAGTTCCAGCCGTTCGTCGTAATACGGCATGAAACGCTTGCCGGTGGTGGGATTGATCAGCCGCCCGCCCTCGCCCCGCACCGCCTCGGTGATCAGGAAGTTCTTGACCTCCAGATGATAGAGGCAGGTCGGGTGGAATTGCATGAATTCCATGTTGGACACGCGCGCGCCCGCCCGCCATGCCATCGCGATACCGTCGCCGGTGGCGCCGCGCGGCGCGGTGGAGAACAGATAGGTGCGCCCCGCCCCGCCCGTCGCCAGCACCGTCGCACGCGCGGTATGCAGGCTCACCCGCCCGCTGCGCCGGTCGATCGCATAGACGCCCCAGACGTTGCCCGCCCCCGAGTAACGCTCCTCGTGACGGCTGGTGGCGAGGTCGATCGCGACCTGATCGGGGATCAGCGTGATATTGGGGTGCGCCTCCGCCGCGCGTTGCAGCGCTTCCTGCACCGCCCAGCCGGTGGCATCGGCGACATGTACGATGCGGCGGTGTGAATGCCCGCCCTCGCGGGTCAGATGCAGTGCGCCGGCCTCCTCGGCGAACGGCACGCCCAGCTCCTGCAGCCGCCTGATCGCAGCCGGTGCCCGTTCGACGACGAATTCGACGACCGCGCGATCGTTGAGCCCCGCGCCCGCGACCATCGTATCCTCGACATGATTCTCGAACGTGTCGCCGGGTTCCAGCACGGCGGCGATCCCGCCCTGCGCCCAGGCGGTGGAGCCTTCGTTGAGCGCGCCCTTCGCCAGCACGGTGACGCGGAAGCGGTCGGCAAGGTTGAGCGCCGCGGTCAACCCCGCCGCGCCCGAACCAACGATGAGAACGTCCGTAGCGGTCATACCGATCCTAGTGGCACGCTCGTGACGATCCGCAAAGCCGGGATGCGGCGCGGGCGGCGCGGCCGCGCTATCCGTTCGCCGCGCGCGTCAGGTTCAGGAACACGTCCTCCAGGTCGGCTTCCTTGGTCGAGACGTCGACGATGCCGAACCCGCTCGCCTGCACCGCGCCCAGCACCTCGCCAGCGTTCACGCGATCCTTCGAATAGGTGATTTCCAGCGTGCGCGCGCCCCTCAGCACGATCTTCTCGAAACAGGTCGAGCGCGGCAGCGTGGCGACATCCCGGTCGACGGTGACCGCGACGATCTTTTCCTGCGCCTTGCCGACCAGCTGCGCGGTCGGTTCATTGGCGATCACCTTGCCGTGATTGATGATCGCAATGCGATCGCACAGCTCCTCGGCTTCCTCCA
>NZ_JBELIE010000143.1:0-8620 GCF_042091075.1 Sphingomonas sp.
CGCAGCGCGAATATTATCTCAACGAGCAGTTGAAGGCGATCCAGCGCGAGCTGGGGAACGAGGGCGAGGAAGGCGAGGGCGACGAGATCGCCGAGCTGACGCAGAAGATCGCGACGCTGAAATTGTCGAAGGAAGCGCGCGCGAAGGCGACCGCCGAGCTGAAGAAGCTCAAGACGATGGCGCCGATGAGTGCCGAGGCGACCGTCGTGCGCAACTATCTCGACGTGCTGCTGGGGCTGCCGTGGGGCAAGCGTAGCAAGATCAAGAAGGACATTGCCGCGGCCGAGGGGATCCTGAACGAGGATCACTACGCGCTCGACAAGGTGAAGGACCGGATCGTCGAATATCTCGCGGTACAGGCGCGCACCAACAAGCTGAAGGGGCCGATCCTGTGCCTTGTCGGCCCGCCGGGCGTGGGCAAGACCAGCCTGGGCAAATCGATCGCCAAGGCGACCGGGCGCGAGTTCATCCGCCAGTCGCTGGGCGGGGTACGCGACGAGGCGGAGATCCGCGGCCACCGGCGCACCTATATCGGCTCCTTGCCGGGCAAGATCGTCACCAATCTAAAGAAGGCGGGTGCCTCCAATCCGCTGTTCCTGCTCGACGAGATCGACAAGCTGGGACAGGATTTCCGCGGTGATCCCGCCAGCGCGCTGCTGGAGGTGCTCGACCCGGAGCAGAATGCCAAGTTCAACGATCACTATCTGGAGATCGATATCGATCTGTCGGATGTGATGTTCGTGTGCACCGCGAACACGCTGAACCTGCCGCAGCCGTTGCTGGACCGGATGGAGATCATCCGGCTGGAGGGCTATACCGAGGACGAGAAGGTCGAGATCGCCGAGCGGCACCTGATCGCCAAGCAGATCGAGGCGCATGGCCTGAAGCCGGGCGAGTTCACGCTGACGCAGGAAGGCCTGCGCGCGCTGATCCAGCGTTACACCCGTGAGGCGGGCGTGCGGACGCTGGAGCGCGAGATCGCGAAGCTGGCGCGCAAGGTGTTGCGTCAGATCCTCGAGGGCAAGGTCGACGGCGTCACGATCACGCCGGACAATCTGGCCGATTTCGCGGGCGTACAGAAATTCCGCCACGGCCTGTCCGAAACCGAGGATCAGATCGGCGCGGTCACCGGGCTCGCCTGGACCGAGGTGGGTGGGGAATTGCTGACCATCGAAAGCGTCACCGTGCCTGGCAAGGGGCAGGCGAAGGTGACCGGCAAGCTGGGCGATGTGATGAAGGAATCGGTGCAGGCCGCCTATTCCTTCGTCCAGGCGCGTTCGCCGTCGTTTGGCATCAAGCCGAGCCTGTTTCACCGCAAGGACATCCACATCCACCTTCCCGAAGGTGCGGTACCGAAGGATGGGCCGTCGGCGGGCATCGGGCTGGTGACGTCGATCGTCTCCACGCTGACCGGCATTCCGGTGCGTAAGGAAGTCGCGATGACGGGCGAGGTGACGCTGCGGGGGCGCGTCCTGCCTATCGGCGGACTGAAGGAAAAGCTGCTCGCGGCGTTGCGGGGCGGGATCGAGACGGTGTTGATCCCGAAGGAGAACGAAAAGGACCTGACGGAGATTCCGCAGAACATCCGCGACGGCCTGAAGATCGTCCCGGTGACGCATGTCGACGAGGTCCTCCGGCTGGCGCTGACCCATCCGCTGGAGGCGATCGACTGGACCGAGGCTGATGAACTCGCCGCGCTGCCGCCCGCGCCGATCGCTCCTGCGGGCGGCGAATTGCATCATTGATCGGCCGCCCCCGCCTCCCCTTCATGGGAGGTGGGGGCTTTTTCGCCGCGCCAAAGGGCTGCAACGCTGCTCTCCGCCGGATCGAGCGCCAGTTTAAGACGCTCATTTTCTTCTATTTACTACGCCGCCGGGGGTGGGGCATGCCCCCCCGCGCGGCGGATTCGTTTGACTCGGACGTCAGCCGGCGCCTTACTGGGATGATGTGGCTTTCGCCGCGAATCCATCACGATGACGTAACAAAATCAGCAAACGGGGTCTTTCGGCATGAACAAGCAGGAATTGATCGCGCAGGTCGCGACCGTGGCCGGGCTCGGCAAAAGCGAGGCGAGCCGCGCGGTCGAGGCGGTGTTCGAAACCATTTCCGCCAGCCTGAAAAAGGGTGAAGAGGTTCGACTGGTCGGTTTCGGCACCTTCGCGGTCAGCAAGCGCAAGGCCTCGGTCGGCCGCAACCCGCGCACACTCGAACCGATGACGATCAAGGCGTCGACCCAGCCCAAGTTCAAGGCGGGCAAGGTGCTGAAGGATTCGCTCAACTAAGCGGCGATTGACGAGCGGGTTTTGGGGCTGGACAGGCGCGCGGTGCTCGCCTAGACGCGCCGCTCCGATTGCGATCGGGCGCGTAGCTCAGCGGTAGAGCACACCCTTCACACGGGTGGGGTCACAGGTTCAATCCCTGTCGCGCCCACCATATCCGACAGACCCCGCAGGCCCCCGGCCGGCGGGGTTTTTCGTTGGGCCGATGGCGAACCGTCCGGCAGACCGGCCGATCACTTCGCCAGGCGTGGCGGGTTTCCCGACGCCGCGGCGCGCTCCGTTCGAATGTGTGCCCTTTGTCATCATATCATCATTTAACCGTCACATCTGAGTCATGGAAAATGCATTTGCGTGTCATCTGGCGCGCCTAGCGACGTCCCAGACGAACGGGAGACCATGTCGGTCCGACTCGTGTCAGGGTTCCGGGGGACGGGCCCGATCTAGAAAAGGGAGTGTTCCATGCTCAGCTTCAGCCGTCGTACCAGCAGCCTGCTGGCGACCACCGCGTGTCTGTTCCTCGTATCGTGCGGTGCTGACGATGTGGCCTCGCCGGGTGCCGGCTCGGTCGACGTGGTGATCAACCAGCCTGCTCCGACCCCGACGCCGACGGGCACCGCGACGCCGACCCCGCTGACCGCGGCGCAGTTCGCCGCCGCCACGACCGCCAACGGCGCGACCGCTTCGGTTATCACCGTTGACGAGCAGCTCGCGCTGGTCACCGGCGGTTCGAACAACAACGTCAACGGCTTCGGCAATACGCTGAGCGGCGTCTATCCGGTCAGCGGCACGTCGCTGACCACTGCCAGCAACCCGCAGACGGTGCTGGGGAATACCAGCTTCATCCAGAATACCAGCTATGTCGGCGCGCTGAGCGGCCCGAACGACAATTCCTTCTCGGGCTGGACCTGCAACTCGACCGCGGCGACCTTCCTCAACTCGTCGTCGTGCCTCGCGGTGCCGAACATCGGCAGCGGCGGTTCGACGGCGACCTGCCCGACCGGCACCACCGACGCCGGCCTGGTGCAGACGTTCCGCGCCTGCCGCCTGCCGACCGTCATCACCAGCAGCCTGACGCTGCCGAAGATCTCGGGCGTCTTCTATCGCTTCAGCGGCCAGACCGAAGTCGGCAACGACGTCGGCGCGACCGGCGCTGATTCGGGCGTGACACTGACGATCCAGCCGGGCGTGACGCTGGCTGCGGACGGTTCGGACTCGGCGGTCGACCTGCTGCTGGTCAATCGCGGCAGCCGGATCAATGCGGTCGGCACCGCCGATGCGCCGATCATCTTCACCTCGCAGCAGAATCTGGCCAGCAACGGCGTGTCGGACGTGACCCAGGGCCAGTGGGGCGGGATCATCCTGCTCGGCCGCGCCACGACCGGCGTGTGCGCCACGGGCACCGGCGGCACCACCGGCACGCCCTGCCAGGCGCAGATCGAGGGTGTTACCGGCCGTAACTACGGCGGTTCCAACGACGCCGACAATTCGGGCACGATGCAATATGTGCAGATCCGCTACACCGGCTTCGAAGTGTCGCCGGGTAACGAGCTGCAGGGCCTGACGCTGGGCGCCACCGGCAGCGGCACGACGATCGACCACGTGCAAAGCCATAACTCGTCGGACGACGGCATCGAAATCTTCGGCGGCACGACGAACCTGAAGTATTTCGTCGTCACCGGCGCCGATGACGATGGCTTCGACGTCGATAACGGCTGGCGCGGCTTCATGCAGTTCATCATCGCTGCGCAGAAGATCTCGGGCGCTACCGCCGACTCGTTCGCGACCGAAATCGACTCGAACGGCTCGGAGGATCTGATCCCGCGCACCTACGGTCGTTACGCGAACTTCACCTTCGTGCAGAGCACGGGCACCAGCGTGCCGGTGGCGGCGATCCGCCTGCGTGGCGGTGCGGACTTCGCATTCGTCAACGGGATCGTGAAGACGCCGTCGGGCGAAGGCTGCGTCAACATCATCGCCAGCGAGGGGACCGGCGCGAACCGCACCACGATCCGCGCTGCGAACTCGGCGCTGCAGGATGTCGGGCCGCCGACGTTCAACTCGATCTACTTCCAGTGCCAGGGTCGATAAGGCGCGCACCGGCCTCTTCTGAGTAGGCGGAGGCCGGGGCGCGCCATCAGCGCCGCCCCGGCCACGCTGTTTTTGATCCTGAATCGGAAGGCACCATCATGCGACAGCGCATCGCTTACGCCTCGCTTCTTCTGCTGACCACCACGCTGGTCGCGCCCGCCGCGCTGGCGCAGGTCGCTCCCTCGACGGGTACGGCCGGCGGCGTATCGGCCCCATCCACCCCCTCGACCCCGTCGGCCACCACCGCCGATCCCGCCGACCCCGCCGCGCCGCAGGCCGGAACGCCTGCCGAGCAACAGGCGCCGACCGATCCGGCGGAAGTGTCCGCGCCGGGCGTCGACACCTCCGCGGGTGAGGATATCGTCGTCGTCGGGCGGAACATTCCCAACGTCGTGCGCTCGACCGCGCAGGTGGTCAGCGTTCTGTCTTCGGCCGACATCGCCCGCACGGGCGAAGGTGACATCGCCGGCGCGCTCACCCGCGTCACCGGCCTGTCGGTGGTCGGCAACGGCTATGTCTTCGTGCGCGGCCTTGGCGATCGTTATTCGTCCGCGCTGCTCAACGGTTCGCCGTTGCCCAGCCCCGAGCCGCTGCGCCGGACGGTACCGCTGGATATCTTCCCCACCTCGATCGTCGGGTCGGCGCTGGTGCAGAAGACCTATTCGGCGAATTATCCGGGCGAGTTCGGCGGCGGCGTCATCAACCTGACGACCAAGGCGATCCCGGAAAAGAATTTCATCTCCGGCGGCGCGTCGGTCGCGGTGGATACCGAGTCGACCGGCAAGCTGGGTTACACATATTACGGGTCGACCACCGACTGGCTGGGTTACGATGGCGGCGAGCGCAACGTGCCGTCGTTCATCAAGAACGCGCCGACCGGCAGCGGGGTCATCTCGGCGGCGCAGATCGCGCAGATGTCGAACGCGCGCACCACGCTTTTGCAGCGCAACGGCGACATTCCGGCGAATGTCTCGGGCGATCTGAACCTGGGCCTGACCGGGGATATCGGCGCGGTTCGTGTCGGCATGATCGCCACCGGCAGCGTCGGCAACACGTGGCGCACGCGCGCGACGCGGCAGCAGGATACGATCGCCAGTGACGGCGGCCTGCGTAACGATTTCAGCACCGTCATCACCGACAATCGTGCGGTGGTGAACGGCCT
Source organism: Sphingomonas sp. (assembly GCF_042091075.1). GTDB lineage: Bacteria > Pseudomonadota > Alphaproteobacteria > Sphingomonadales > Sphingomonadaceae > Sphingomonas. Next base: position 5,530 of record NZ_JBELIE010000143.1, read on the forward strand.
GCTGGGCTTCGGTGCCGAGTTCGGCGAGAATCGTGTCCGCTGGACCAACGTCTATATCCACGACACGCTGAAGCAGGGCCGTGCTTCGGCGGCGACCCTCTACACCAACTCCAGTGGCCTGCCGATCATCCAGCAGAACACCAGCTGGTTCGAGCGTCAGCTGATCGAAACGCAATTGGTGGGCGAGTTCAAGCCGACTGACCAATTGTCGGTCGACCTGCGCGGTGCCTATGCCAATTCGAAGCGCAATTCGCCGTATGAGCGCGAATTCCTCTACAATTGCAACGGCGGCCTGAACGCCACCGTCACCCAGCCGGTGGGCGGTACGGCGGTGCAATGCCCGGGCCTGTATCAGGCGACCAACTCGTTCGGCGCTTTCGGCACGGTCGCGTTCAGCGAGCTTAACGAAGACCTGTATTCGGGTCAGGCGGATGTCATCTACAAGCTGGACACCGACCGGCCGTTCTCGCTGTCGGGTGGCTATTATTACTCGGACAGCCAGCGCACCTCGACGCGCCTGCCGTTCACCTATCAGACCGTCGGCGGCGGCGCGGTGCCGTTCCCGTGCAATCTGTATCGGCCCGACTATCTGCTGTCGCCGGACGTCCTGAACGGCTGCCCGGCCGCGCTGACCGGTACCGCGGCGTCGAATGCGCTGCAGCTGCGCTTCTCGCCGGGGCAGAACGGCTCGTATCAATATGATGCGTTGCTGCGTATCCACGCCGGTTACGTCCAGGCGGAGGCCGAGGCGCTCGATGGCGTGCGTGCGATCATCGGCGTCCGCTACGAAACGGCGAAGCAGACGGTAACGCCGATCGGGCAGACCGGCACGAACCTGAACAACGACTATTTCCTGCCGGCCGCGACGCTGACGTGGAATTTCGCGGATAACATGCAGCTGCGTGTGGCCGCCTCGAAGACGATCGCCCGCCCGCAGTTCCGCGAGCTGGCGCCGCAGGCCTATCGCGATTTCGAATCCGATCGCCTGTTCTACGGTAACCCGCGTCTGCGCGACAGCGAACTGTACAACCTGGAAGCACGCTACGAATATTTCTTCGCACGCGATCAGCGCATCACGGCGGCGGGCTTCTACAAGCGGATCGATCGGCCGATCGAGCAGGTCGGCTTCTATCCGACGCCGGACGCGCGTTTGCAGACCGGCTTCACCTATCTGCCCAAGGCGGTGCTGTACGGCGGCGAGGTGGAGTTCCAGAAATATATCCGGCTCGACGGACTGGGCAGCGCGCTGGCGGGCACCCGCGCGGTGGTGATCGCCAACTATACCTATACGCAGTCGAAGATCACCGCGGACAACACCTGCGTTCCGGGTGTGCTGGAAGGGACGACGCTGGGCAATTGCCCGACGAACTTCGCCCCCGCCAATCGTCTGTTCCGTGACGGCGCGCCGTTGACCGGGCAGTCGGATCACCTCGTCAACCTGCAACTCGGCTTCGAGGATCAGGACAACGGTTCGCAGGTCACCGCGCTGTTCAACTATGCCAGCCCGCGCGTCACCAACCGTGGCCCGTCGCTGCTGAGCGGCACCGGGTTCCAGCCGGACATCATCGAAAAGCCGGGCATCCGTGTTGATCTGGTCGCGCGCCAGACGACGCAGTTCCTGGGCCAGACGGTCGAGATCAAGGCGGAAGGACGTAACCTGACCGGCACGAGCTATCAGGAGTATCAGGACTTTGCCGGTGGCAACCGGGTGTCGATCAACACCTATCGCCTGGGCCGGGTCTTCACGCTGGGCGCGAGCGTGACGTTCTGAGTGAATGCCGTCGCCCCTGCTCGCGCGGGGGCGACGGATTTGCTGTCACCAACCCCATGGTCGTTCGCGATACCATTTGGTGACGATATCTTTGGTGCCCGCGCGCACCTTCATGCCGTGATGCAGCGTGGCCGGGTTCAGGCTGCCGTCGGGGCGGCGATTGTTCCAGCAGACCAGCTTGCCGGTTTCGGGCTGAATCGTCTTGTCGATCGCCTTGAATCGCGTCGCGCCGCCCGCCTCGGGCTCGTTGAGATAGACCATCGCGGTCCAGGTGCGGTTGCCCGCGACGCCGCAATAGCGTTCGTAATCCACGCCCTGGGGCTCGAAATAATCGGTATGCGCTTTGAATTCCTGTCCGACGGCGTAGCGCTGCCCCTGCATCGGTTCGCCGTGCGCCGGGTCGAGCCCGGTGAAGTCCGCGATCATCGCGTCGACCCGCGCGACGAGCGGATCGCTCAGCGGCAGGTCGCACGTCTCGCTGGTCCGAAAGGCATTGTCGCCATTGTGATCGGAGATCGTGGACGGGCGGCGATGGGCGTCGATATGCGCAATCAGCGCGGCGCAGGTTTCGGGATCGATGAAATGCCGCCGGATCAGCAGCGTCAGCTTCGACGACGGCACTTTCTGAATGCCCGGCTGCGCGGAGAGGCGGGCAATTATCGGGTCGCTGGCCATGGCGTCGCCTTGCCATAGCGCCAAGGTTAAGCCCAAGCGGGAAATCATTACCCAAGTCTGAAATGCCGATGTAATACGGCGCTCCTAGCCGGGCGCTCGCGGGGAGTTGGCCAAGCGCATGCGATTGACATTCGACGCCCGGGCGAGGGCGATCCTGAGGCGTTTGCCGGTGGTGAACGTCTATTCCGCCGCCGAGCTGCTGTTGTTGGGCGGGCTGGCGGTGCAAAGCGCGCGGCTGTTGTGGGTGATCCTGACGCCGATCGCGCCGCTGGGCGCGTGGATCCCAGCGGGGCCGTCGATTCCCGCTGATCCGATCGGCGTGCTGTCGGGGTTCGATCCCTTCTTCCGGGTTAGCGGCGCCGGGCAGGCGCAGGGCCCGGCGAGCGTCACCGCCTTGCAGCTGACGCTGTTCGGTACGCGCATGGACACGGTGCAGGAACGCGGTTCGGCGATCGTCGCGGGCGCGGACGGCGTGCAGCGCGTCGTCAGCGTCGGTGAGGAAATCGCCCCCGGCGTGACGCTGAAGTCGGTCGCGTTCGATCATGTCACGCTTGATCGCGGCGGCACGGCGGAGGAGCTGTTTCTAGATCAGTCGGGCGGTGGGGGCGGCACGGCGCCGGCCGCTCCTGGCGACGCGCCGGTCGG
>NZ_JBELIE010000144.1:0-8570 GCF_042091075.1 Sphingomonas sp.
GACGAACTGGCGGCGATGCGCGCGATCGGGCGCGTTTCCGAAACCAAGCGGATGCAGTCGATGGCGGTCACTGCCAATGGCGCGACCGCGCCGGTGCAGTTGAAGTCGGTCGACCGCCTCTATCCCCTCTACGGCCGCCTGACCCTGACCGATGGACGCACGGTACGCGCCCCATCCGCCGACACGGTGTGGATTGCCCGGGCGCTGGCGGAACGGCTGGCGCTCCGTCCGGGCCAGCGGCTGCGTTTCGGCACCGCATGGTTCGGCATCGGCGGGATCATCGCGGATGAACCCGACCGGCTGGGCGAGGGCTTCACGCTCGGCCCGGTGGCGATCGTGTCGCGGGCCGGGCTCGACCGCACCGGGCTGATCCAGCCGGGCAGTCTGTTCGAGACCAAATATCGCATCGCCACCGCGCGGCATCCGGCGACGGTCGTTCGTGCCTTCGATCGCCGCTTCGCCGCCGCCGGCTGGGAAACCCGCACCCGCGATCGCGCATCCCCCGGTGCCAGCCGCTTCGTGGCACGCATGGCCGAGTTCCTGACGCTCGTCGGGCTGGCCGCGCTGGTGATCGCCGGGATCGGCGTGGGCAACGGCGTGACATCCTATCTGGAAGCACGACGCGGCAATATCGCGATGCTGAAGGTGCTGGGGGCGACCGCTGGTCTGGTGGCGCGCGTCTACCTGCTGCAACTGATCGCAGTCGCCGGGATCGGTATCCTGCTCGGGCTCGCCGCCGGCGTCGTGGCGGTGCCGCTGGTCGGGATCGCGGTCGGCACGGTGCTGCCGATTGCGCCGGGGCTGACGTTCGCGCCCGCGCCGCTCGCGCTTGCCGCCGGTTACGGGCTGCTGATCGCCCTCGCTTTTTGCGCCAGACCGCTGATCGCGGCGGGACATGTCCCGGCGGCGGCGTTGCTGCGCGGTGCGCTGGACGCGCGATCGGCCGGCACGTGGCGCGGGCTTGGCTGGGCGCTGCTGGCGGGCGCGCCCGTGGTGATTTTGGCGCTGACGGTCAGCGAGCGCCCGCTGTTCGCCGCCGCCTTCCTGGGGGCGACGATCGCGGCGCTGCTGCTGCTTGCCGTCATCGGCATCGCGATCCGGGCCGGCGCTGCTCGCTTGCCCCGCCCCCGCCACCCGTTGCCGCGACTGGCGGTGACGGCCTTGTACCGGCCGGGCGCGCGCACCGTATCGCTGGTCGTCGCGCTCGGGCTCGGTCTGACGCTGTTCGTCCTGCTCGCCGGCGTGCGCACCAGCATCGACGGCAATATCCGCCGTTCGGTGCCGGCGCGCGCGCCAGCGCTGTTCGCGCTGGACGTCCCGCCCGAACGCGCGGGCGAATTCCATCGGACCATCACCGAGGTGGCGCCGACGGCGACGATCGCCACCGTCCCGCTGATGCGCGGCACGATCACCGGCTATGGCGACACCCGTGTCGCGGACCTGCCCGCGATTCCCGAAGACGCCTGGGCCTTGCGTGGCGAGCGCGGTCTGACGTTCGCCACGACGCTTCCCCCCGGCAGCACCCTCACCGCCGGGCGATGGTGGACCGCGAGCGAGGGCCGCGACAGCCTCGTTTCGATCGACGAGCGGCTGGCGCAGGCGCTACGATTGAAGATCGGCGACCCGCTGACGGTGTCCGTCCTCGGACTGGAACGGACCGCGCGGATCGCGTCGTTCCGGCGCATCGCATGGGATACGCTGGGCTTCAATTTCGTCATGGTCTTCTCACCCGGCGCGCTGGATGGCGTGCCCCACAATCTGGCCGCGACGATCGACGTTCCGGCTGCACGGGCCCCCGCCATCACTCGGGCGCTCCTGCCGCGCTTCCCCTCGACATCGGTGGTGGAAGTGGGCGGCGTGCTGCAACAAGTGCAGGCTCTGGTGGGGCAGATGGCGACCGCGATCACGGTCGCCGCCGGCATCGCGGTATTGGCGGGAATCGCGGTGCTGCTGGGCGCGATCGCCGCGGCGCGGGCGGCGCGCGCCTATGACGTGGTGGTGCTGAAGATCCTCGGCGCAACGCGGGCACAGGTCGTGGCGATGCTGACGATCGAATATGGCGTGATGGCCGCGATCGTCGCGCTGGTGGCGCTCGCGCTGGGTGTCGGCGGCGGGTGGTTCATCGTGACGCGCGTGTTCACGTTCGACTGGCTGCCCGACTGGCCGGTGATCCTGACGACGCTGGCGACCGGCGCGGCGTTGACGATCGTGATCGGCGTGCTCGCGACCCTGCCGGTGCTGCGCGCCAGACCCGCCACCGCTCTGCGCGCGCTGTAGGGATGGCCAAATAGGGGGCATGGCGATCCCGTCATCGCCGGTGGCGGGAGGGGCGCCGGCGCCGATGGTGGCATCGCGCGCCACCCGCCGCTACATCGCGCGTCATGTTGCGCTTATCCAATCTGACGCTGCCGCTGCACCACCCCGACGAAGCGTTGCCCGCCGCGATCGTCCGCCGGCTGCGGATCACCCCGCGCGATCTGGTGCGGTTCGCGGTGGCGCGGCGCGGCAATGACGCGCGCGACAAGCAGGATATCCAGCTCGTCTACACGGTCGACGTCACGCTGCGTGACGAGGCGAAGGTGCTGGCGAAGCTGGCGCGCGACCGCAATGTCCAGCGCACCCCGGATACCCGCTATCGCCACGTCGCCACCGCGCCGCAGGGCATCGCGCGTCCCGTGGTGATCGGTGCGGGGCCGTGCGGCCTGTTCGCCGGGCTGATCCTGGCGCAGATGGGCTTCCGCCCGATCATCCTCGACCGCGGCAAGGTGGTGCGCGAACGCACCAAGGACACCTGGGGGCTGTGGCGCCGGAGCGTTCTGAACCCCGAGTCCAACGTCCAGTTCGGCGAGGGCGGGGCCGGCACCTTCTCCGACGGAAAGCTCTACAGCCGAATCAAGGACCCTCGCCACCTCGATCGCAAAGTGCTGACCGAGTTCGTCAAGGCGGGCGCGCCGGCGGAGATCCTGACCGAGGCGCATCCCCATATCGGCACGTTCCGGCTGGTGACGATGGTGGAAAGCCTGCGTGCGACGATCGAAGAGCTCGGCGGCGAATATCGCTTTGGCACGCGCGTCGACGGCTTCGACATCCACACCGACGCGCAGGGCGAACGCCACATCCGGGGCCTGCACCTGCACGACGGCGGCTATCTGGCGGCGGAGCGGGTCGTGCTGGCGATCGGGCACAGCGCGCGCGACACGTTTCAGTCGCTGCACGACGCTGGGGTGCATGTCGAAGCCAAGCCCTTCTCGATCGGGGTGCGCATCGAACATCCGCAATCCTGGATCGATCGCGCGCGCTTCGGCCCGAACGCGGGCCATCCGATCCTGGGCGCGGCCGAATACCATATCTCGCATCACTGCTCGAACGGTCGCACCGTCTACAGCTTCTGCATGTGTCCGGGCGGCACCGTCGTCGCGGCGACATCGGAGGAAGGGCGCGTCGCCACCAATGGCATGAGCCAATATGGCCGTAACGAGCGGAACGCCAACTCGGGGTTCGTCGTCGCGATCGACCCCGCGCGCGACTTTCCGGACGGGCCGCTCGCCGGGCTGGCATTGCAGCGCCACTGGGAAAGCAAGGCGTTCGTCGCCGGTGGATCGACATACAAGGCCCCGGCGCAGCGGCTCGGCGATTTCCTCGCCGGGCGGCCGTCGACCTCGCTTGGGTCGGTGGTCCCTTCCTATCGGCCCGGCGTGCAGCCCGCCGACCTGGCGGATTGCCTGCCCGACTTCGCGATCGCCGCGATGCGCGAAGCGTTGCCGGTGTTCGGCCGTCAGATCGCCGGCTACGATCATCCCGACGTGGTGATGACGGGTGTGGAAACCCGCACCTCCTCGCCGGTACGTTTCACCCGCGGCGCGGATTTCCAGAGCCTCAACACCGCCGGACTGTTTCCCGCCGGGGAAGGCGCTGGATACGCCGGGGGCATCCTGTCGGCGGCGGTCGACGGGATCAAGGTCGCCGAAGCGGTCGCGCAGAGCCTGTGAAGGAGCGCGTCAAGATATTCTTCGACGGCGGCTGCCGCGGGATGGATGGGCGGCTGGAGATCGCGGTGGTGGCGCGCGGCCGGACGTGGATCGTCTCCGATCTGGGGCACGGCACCAGCGCGGATGCGGAGTGGCTGGCGCTGATCCACGCGGCGACGATCGCCCGGACGATGACGGCGGCACGGATCGTACTGCTGGGCGATTCCGCCGATATCGTCGCGAAGGCGGGCGCACGGCTACGCTGCGACGACGGGGCGCGGCACCATCTCGATCGCTTCCGCGCGCTCTTCGCCGATGGCGCGACCCCGGCGGTCCGTCACATCAAACGCTCGCAGAACCTCGCGGGGATCGCGCTGGAGCGGCTGCGGCGGGATTGACGCCCCGTCAATGCTCGCGGAACGATGACCAGAAACTGCCGATCAACGGCTCGAGCGCATAATCGAGCGCGCTCCGTGCGCGAAGCGGGATCAGCACCTGTACCGGCATCCCGGCGCGCAGCGCGAACCCCGGCCCGCGCACCTGCCGGATCAGCCGCAACTGCTCGCGCGGCACCACCACCTCGGCAGTGAAATAGCTCGTTCCGCTCTTCTCGTCGGTGAAGCTGTCGGCGGACAGACGAGTCACCCGTCCTTCCAGATTGGGCAAAGTGCGTTCATGCAGGCCGGAGAATTTGATGAGCGTGCGCTGCCCCACGCGGATGTCGTCGGCATCGTCGGGGGCGATGCGCGCTTGGATCAGCATCGGCGTCTTCTCCGGCACGATATCCATCAATTTCTGCCCCGGCGCGATCACACCGCCCGGCGTGAACACCGACAGCCCCACCACCGCGCCGGTCGCTGGGCTGCGGATCTCGGTGCGCGCAAGCTGATCGCGCGCCGCCGCCCATTTCGGCAACACGTCGCCCAAGCTCTCCTCGACATCGCGAAGATCCGACGCGGTGCGCTCGCGGAAGGTGCGCTCGGCCTCCAGCGCCTGGATCTGGCTTTCCCGCGCGGCGCCGCGCGTCTGCGCCACACCCGCAGCATATTGCCCGCGTTGCCCCTCCAGCTCGGCGCGGGCGCGTTCCAATTCGCGCATGCGCGTCTGCGACACGAAGCCTTTGTCGGCGACCGGGCGCAACGCCGCGATCTGCTCGTCGATCAGCCGCAATTGCTCGCGCGCGGAAGCGGCCTGCTCGCCCAGCCCGCGCCCCTGCTCGCCCGATTGGGCGACCCGCTGCCCCAGCGCGCCGCGCTGCGCCGACAGCACGGCACGGCGCGCTCCGAGTTCGGTCTGTTGCAGGCGCAGGGCGGTGGCCGCCTCGCGCCGGTCTTCGTCCACCAGCGCGGCATATTCCGGCGGCGCGGCAACCCGGTCGCTGCCCAGCTGCTCCGCCTCCAGTCGCGCGCGCTGCGCCAGCAGGCGGATCGCACGCGAGGCGAGCGCCCGCTCCTGCGCACGCACCTCGGCGGCGGCGAGACGCACCAGCACCTGCCCGCGCGTCACACGCTGCCCGTCGCGGACCAGGATCGCGCCGACCACACCGCCGTCGCGATGCTGCACCGACTGGCGCTGCCCAGATACGATCAGCGTACCCGGCGCATAGGCCGCCGCATCGAGCCGCGCGAACGCCGCCCAACCAAGAAACAGTACGAAGAACAAGCCGGCAATGACCAGCCCGGCGCGGATCTCGCGTCCGGGATCGGCCTGAGCCAGCACGTCGGGCGTCGCGGGCGCGGCCAGCAAGTGCGTCGCGGTCATGATGCGTCCGTCGCCGCGGGCATGCGACGTTGCTGCTGGGGCATGATCCGAGGCAGCACCTCGTCACGCGGGCCGTAAAGTTCGGAGCGACCGTCGCGCAGCACCAGCAATTTATCGACCACCGGCAGAATACCCAGCTTGTGCGAGACGATCAGGATCGTCTTGCCCGCCGCCTTCAGCTGCGACAATGCCGCGATCAACGCCGCATCCCCCTCCGCATCGAGGTGAGCGTTGGGCTCGTCGAGGATCAGGATCGCGGGATCGCCATACACCGCGCGCGCCAGCGCGACGCGCTGCATCTGGCCCGCCGACAGGCCGCGCCCGTCGAGCCCCAGGCGGTGATCATAGCCATTGGGCAGCCGCCGGATCAGCGCATCCGCCCCGACCAGCATGGCCGCGGCGACCACCCCCGCGTCCACCGCGCCGCGATCCTCGCCCAGATCGCGCGCGAACCGTGCGATATTGTCGGCGACGGTGCCGCCGAACAGCACCGAATCCTGCGGCAGATAGCCGATATGGCGGGCCAGTCGCTCCGCATCCCAGTCGCGCGCCTCCGCCCCATCGAATCGTACCGCGCCGCGATCGGGCAACAGGGCGCCCGCGATCGCGCGCACCAGCGTCGATTTGCCCGCGCCGCTCGGCCCGACGATCGCCACCACCTCGCCGGCCTCGATCGTCAGCGACACCGCGTTGAGCAGCGCGCCGTCGCGCGTGGCGTTGAGCACGGTGACGGCTTCGAGCGCGATTCTCCCCTGCGGCGGGGGCAATTGGGTCGCATGCGACACCACGGTCGACCCGGCCAGCAACGTATCGAGACTGCGGTAGCTGGCCTGCGCCTGCCATACCCCGCGCCATGTGCCGATCAGTTGCTCGATCGGCGCGAGCGCGCGGGCGATCAGGAACGACGAGGCGAAGATCGCGCCCCCCGAGATCCGGTTGTCGATCGCCAGCCACGCGCCGAGCCCCAACGCGAGCGACTGGAGCGACAGCCGCACGAACTTCGTCAGCGTCAGATAGCCGCCGGTCGCGAAGCTCGCCTCGGTCTGCGCGCTCAGCATCGCCTCACGCTGGCGCAATTGCCGCGCCACCATCGCGCGGCGCATCCCCAGCGCACGGACGCTGTCGGCAGCACCCAGCGCCATGTCCTGCGCGGCATAGGACAGGCTGGCGACCTGTTGCGCCGCATCGAGCCGCGCGCGCGTCGACCGTTCGTTCGCCCAGGCGATCAGCGGCAGGATCGTGCAGCCGATCAGCGCGACCAGCCCGATCAGCGGATGCACCAGGAAACAGACCAGGATGTAGATCGGCATCCACGGCGCATCGAACAGCGCGAGCATGCCGGGGCCGGTAAGCGTCGCCCGCATCGTATCGAACTCGCGCAGCGCCTGGCGCGCGACCGGCAGATCAGGCCGGCCGAGCGTCGCGTCGAGAATGCGTGGGGAGAGCGCCGCGTCGAGCTGCACCCCCGCGCGTGTCAGCAGCCGCGCGCGCACGCGGTCAAGCAGCGACAGCGTGGCGAGCGCGAACAACAATACCAGCGTCAGGAACAGCAACGTCTGTCGCCCCTGCGTCGGCACCGCGCGATCATAGACCTGCAGCATGTAAAGCGTCGGCGCGATATAGAGCAGGTTGACGAGCGCGCTGAACCCCGCCGCCGCGATCAGGTGACGCCGCACCGTCGCCATCGCGGCACGCATCGGGGATGTCGACAGGGCTGAGGAAGGCTGGGGCAAAACAGTCACATGATTACACTGCCAAAGCGCGAAGCCGCACGACCGATCTGGTCGCGCGGCTAGCGGCGGCGCGCCTGGCGCCGACGATCATTTGCTATCAAAAGCCGTGGCCAAGCTCCACGAACTTGTTGGCGAGGATGTCGCCCAGGCTATCGAACAGGCCATCCGTCCCCGGCTGATGGTCCGAATAATAATCGGGCGCGGCATATTTGATCGCGCTGGCATCGCTGACGCCGAGCAGCGTCACCGTGGTGCCCGCGGTAAAGCTCAGCACCAGATCCTTCACCCCGTCACGATCGACGTCCTGCACCTTCGTCTTCAGCAGCCGGATGTTGTCGTCGAGCACGATCCGATCGGCGGCCACGTCGAAATCGGTGATACGATCGCTGCCATCGGCGCGGCCGAAGTGGAACACGTCCGCCCCGGCGCCGCCGGTCAGGATATCATCGCCCAGACCACCGAACAGGATATCCTTGCCCGAGCCGCCGTTCAGCATGTCATTGCCCAGACCACCGAACAGAACGTCATTGCCGTCGCCGCCGAACAGTCGATCGTTGCCCAACCCGCCGGACAGATAGTCATGCCCGCCATTGCCGTTCAGCGTATCGGCGAACAGCGAGCCATACAGGCGGTCCTCGCCGGCGCCGCCGTCGACGGTGCCGCCAAAGAAGCCGGCCCGCAGCGTCACGCCATCGGCCATGCCCGTCACGGTGATGTCGACCGTCGCCGTACTGGTCAGGCCGTTGCCGTCGGTAACGGTGTAGGTGAAATGGTCGACCGCCCTGGCGCCCGGCTCCAGGGCGTCGAAGGCATCGTTGTCCGCGACATAGCGCAGCGTCTGCGTCGCCGCGTCGAAAATGACGCTGCCCAGCGTATCCTGCGTGTCGATCGATACGATCGACAGCGTCTGCCCCCGGTCGGGATCGCTGTCATTGCCCAGCAGCGCCGACCACAGATTGCCGGTCGTCGCATCCTCGTCGACCGCGATCGTGTCGCCCGTCGCGACCGGCGCCTCGTTGACGTCGTTGACCGCGATCGTGAAGCTGTTGGTGACGGTCAGATCGCCGCTGTCGGTCGCCGTGCCGGTGATCGCATAGCTGGCCAGCGC
>NZ_JBELIE010000145.1:0-8525 GCF_042091075.1 Sphingomonas sp.
CCCGGGCTGGAGCTCTCCGGCCGCTGACCATGTTTAGGGGTTGTCGGGTGTCGCTATGGCGGCATTCGGCAACCTCTTTTCATATCCGGCTCGTTTTTTATCCGGGCGGCAGGCGCCTGACGCACCAGGCGCGCACCGCCGCCGCCAGCGCGATGTTCACCGCCGGCCGCCATCGCAACGGATCACCGCACCGGTGACGAACGACGAAGCGGGCGAGGCGAGCCACAGCGCGGTGCCGACGATCTCCTCGGGCCGTCCGGGGCGGCCCAGCGCATTGTCGGCGCGCTCGCGCATCTCCTCGCTCCAGGCCTTGGCGATATCGGTCAGGAAGGGGCCGGCGGCGATCGCGTTGATCCGCACGCGCGGCGCATATTCCACCGCCATGCCGGCCACTATCGCGTTGAGCGCCGCCTTGGCGCCGGCATAGGGCACCACCGCCGGCATCGGCTCCATCGCCGCGATCGAAGAAGTCGCGATCACGACGCCGCCCTCCCCCGCCACCATCCGCTGCGCGATATTCGCGATCAGCCGGAACGGTCCCTTGAAGTTCAGCGAGACGACGCTGTCGAACAGGCTTTCGCTCACCTCATGGCTGGGCATCATCGGGCCCATGCCGGCATTCGCGACCAGCAGGTCGATCCCGCCGAACGCGGCCCAGGCGCGATCGGCCAGTGCATCCATCTCGTCCCAGCGACCGGCATGAGCCGGCATCGCCTCCGCCCGGCGGCCGCGCGCACGGATCTCGGCGACGACCGCGTCGCACGCCTCGGCCTTGCGGCTCGACACGATCACATCGGCCCCCGCATCGGCGAACGCCAACGCCATCTCCCGCCCCAGCCCGCGCGATCCCCCGGTGATCAGCGCGCGCCGCCCCGACAGGTCGAACATCGGATGCGTCACCCTCTCCTCCTTTTGGCCAGCCGTCGGCAACGCCGGCATAACAATGGTTATGCACATCCGCGCCGCCGCGCCAAGCGGGCGGATCGATCACGCCTGTGTTGCAATTGCGGCATGATCGCCACATCCCCGCCATAATGGACGAATGCCGTTAATCCGTTGGAAAGAAAGCGTGTCGGTTCGGCAACAGTAACCGACTTCGTACCGTTCGTTGTGCAATTGCGAGCAACCAACCCGCCGCCGTGCGGTTCAGCCAGTCCCAAGCCCAACGGACACCGCGTGGTGACGTAGGGCAGCGAAACAAGACTGAGGAATCGTATGCGTAAGCTCGTTCTGGCGGCCGTTGCCGCTTCTGCCGCGTTCGTGGCGACCCCGTCGATGGCGCAGGACACGATGGCCGACAACGGTACCGCCGCGGCAGCACCGGACGGCACCAAGGCCTTCGGCATCGAGCCATATGTCGGCGTCCGTGGCGGCTGGGAGGAATTCTCCAAGGACAGCGTGCCGGGCGCTCCGGTCGGCGACAAGCTGAACGGCTCGCTGCTCGAAGGCCTCGTCGGCGTGAACGTGCCGCTCGGGCCGTTCTTCGTCGGCGCGGAAGGCAACGTTGCCAAGGGCGTGTCGGGTGACATCGACTGGCAATATGGCGCCGCTGGCCGGTTCGGCCTGCGCGCCGGCGAAAGCGGCATGATCTATGGCAAGGTCGGCTATCAGTGGGTGAATTTCGACAAGCGCGTCGACACCAACCGTGATTTCGACGACGTCACCTATGGCATCGGCTTCGAAGTCGGCCCGAAGGAGATCGGCCTGGGCGGCATCACCGGCAATTCGGGTATCCGGCTGCGCGGCGAAGTCTCGACCTTCGGCTGGACCAACAGCTTCCGTCCGACGCTGGGTGTGATCGCCCACTTCTGACGCCGCCCGACCTTCGGGCAAGGCTTTAGGGTCGTCAAGGGAGCCACGGACGACCCGATCCGCACCAGTAGCGTTTCGTGCGGGGAGGAAGAGGCGGTGCCGGCCGGCGCCGCCTCTTTTCGTGACACATGCCTGTCAGTGGATCGCGCTCGTTCCCGCTCGTGCGGGCCCGCTCATGCGTCCGGCAGCCACTCGGCCAGGATCGTGTTGACCGCCTCGGGCGCCTCCTGCTGTACCCAGTGCGACACCCCGGGCAATCGCCTGACGGTCAGGTCGGGCACATACAATTCGGTGCCGTCCAGCGTTTCCAGTCCCAGCGCCTTATCTTGTTCGCCCCAGATGATCAGCACCGGCACCGCGACACGCCCGCCGTGCGACAGCGTCAGACGATCGCGATGCCGCGCCGCCGCGCGATACCAGTTGATCATCGCGGTCATCGCGCCCGGACGCTGGGCGTTGCGCGCATAGACGTCGAGCACATCGGCGGGAAAGCGCCGCTTTTCGACCGCCATCGCATGGAAGGCGCGCCGGATCGCCGCCGCATCCCGCGCCAGCATCATCCGTTCCGGCAACCACGGCAGCTGGAAGAAGGCGATATACCAGCTTCGCCGCCGTTGCGGCCAATGCCGCAGCGCGGCCGCGAAGCACATCGGATGCGGCAGGTTCATCACCACCAGCCGCTCGATCGGCCGGACGCGATTGATCGCGAACATCCAGGCGATCGCCCCGCCCCAATCATGCGCGATCAGCGTCAGCGTGCGCGCGCCGCTGGCGTCGAACAGGGCGGCGGCATCCGCGACGATGCGATCCGCGCTGTAATCCGACACGCGCGCCGGGCGTGACGTCGCCCCATAGCCGCGCTGGTTCGGCGCCCAGACGCGATAGCCTTTCGCCGCCAGCAACGGCATCTGATAGCGCCAGGCGAAATTCAGCTCGGGGAAGCCGTGCAGGCACAAGGCGAGGTGATCGCCCTGCCCCGCCTCCGCCACCTCGAAGGTCAGTCCGTTGGCGGCGACCTCACGGATCGTGATGCCGCTGCCGGGATCGGGGCGCCAGCCGCCGGCGGCATCGATCATCGCTCAGCCCGCGACGCGGCTCAGTTGCATCATCGGCGTCACCCCCGAAAAGCGCGGTACATCGGCCTGTACCTCGGCGCTGCGTGGATGCGCCATCGCCTGCTGAAAGGCCTCCATCGAGGCGAACTCGATCTGCGCGATCGTGGCGAACGGCGGATCGCCCGCCAGCCCGGCGAGCGCGTGATGCACCGTCACCCCGGTGACCGCATCACCCCACACCTCGCGGCACAGCGGCACGTGGGTGGCGCTGTAATAGGCTTCGTCGAACGGCTTGTCGGCATCATAGGGGTAAATGACGGTGAGCGTGACCATGATATGTCCTTTTCGGGCGTCGGTCGGCAGAAAGCGGGTCACGTTCGGCTGCCCGGTCCGGGCGCTGTGGCCGCCCTCGCCAGCCATCGAGCGCACGGTTGATTCGCGTCGCGTCCCGCGTCATCATAACTTTCGTTACGGGACAACCACAAGTGGACCGGGCGGGAGAGGAGCGGGTCGATGGCCACAGCGGAAATCGGGGCGCCGCGCGCCTGCATCATCGGGGCGGGATGCTCCGGTTTTACGACCGCGAAGCGGCTGAAGGACGAAGGGATCGCCTTCGACTGCTTCGAGATGTCGGATGAGATCGGCGGCAATTGGTATTATCGCAATCCCAACCGCCGCTCCGCCTGTTATCAGAGCCTGCATATCGACACGTCGAAATGGCGGCTGGCATTTGAGGATTATCCCGTTCCCGCCGACTGGCCGGACTTCCCCAGCCACGCGCAATTATGGCAATATTTCAAGGATTACGTCGACCATTTCGATCTGCGGCGACATATCCGCTTCGATACGGAAGTGACGCGGGCGATCCGCCGGGCGGGCGGCGGCTGGCGCGTCACCCTCGGCGACGGCGAGACGCACGATTACGACATCTTGTTCGTGTGCAATGGCCATCACTGGGATCCGCGCATTCCACACTATCCCGGCCGCTTCGACGGCGCGCATTTCCACGCGCACGATTACCGCACGCCTTATGATCCCATCGACCTGCGCGGCCGGAACGTCGTCGTCGTCGGCATGGGCAATTCGGCGATGGATATCGCCAGCGAACTGTCACAGCGGCATCTAGCCAGGAAGCTGTGGGTCGCGGCGCGGCGCGGCGTCTGGGTGCTGCCCAAGATGGCCGGCGGCAAACCGATCGACAAATCCGCGATCCCTACCTGGATCCCGCGCAAAGTGGGCAAGGCGCTGGCACGGCGAAGGATCAAGCAACTGGTGGGGCGGATGGAGGATTACGGTCTGCCGACCCCGGACCACGAACCACTCGACGCCCACCCGTCCGTGTCGGGCGAATTCCTGACCCGCGCGAGCTGCGGCGACATCGCGTTCAAGCCCAACATCAAGGCGCTCGAGGGCAGCTATGTCCGGTTCGGGGACGACAGCGTCGAGCCGGTCGACGCGATCATCTACGCCACTGGCTATCGGATCAGCTTCCCCTTCTTCGACGATCCTGCGCTGCTGCCCGATCGCGACAATCGTTTCCCCTTGTTCAAGCGGATGATGATCCCCGGCATCCCCGACTTGTTCTTCATGGGACTGGCACAGCCGCTACCGACGCTCGTCAATTTCGCCGAGCAGCAAGCGAAGCTGGCAGCACGCTATCTGACGGGGCGTTATGCGCCGCCGCCCGACGAGGAAATGCGCCGGATCACCGCGCATGACGAGGAGGTGGAACTGGGCGATTATTATCGCTCCGCTCGCCACACCATTCAGGTCGACTTCGCGCGCTATGTCGCGGATCTGCATAAGGAAATCGCCCGCGGCGAAAAGCGCGCGGCCACGTCGCGCGCTCGGGTGACGGCGTGACGACGACGAACCGTCGCCGCGGCGCGCTGCCGGCGGGCAGGCACGTTTCGCCAGCCGCTTTTTTCCGAACAGCCTGCCGGGGCGCCTGAAAGCGGGTATCGCGGCGACGATGATAGCGATCCTCGCCCCATCGGGGAGATGAGGAAGGCGGCATAACGTGCGTCTTCACCCCCGACAGCGATAGGGCGCTTGACCGCAACGCCGCAATCTCCTTTCCCTCACTGCTGTCTAGCGGGAGCAATCGATGGCCAAGCGGCTGACCTTCTATATCCTCATCGGGCTGGGGCTCGGGCTCGTCACCGGGCTGGTGCTCAACGGCTGGCTCGATGACGGCACGCCTGCGGCGCAGGCGCTGGTCGAGCGGATCGCTGGCTATTTCTCGATCGTCACGACGTTGTTCCTGCGCCTGATCAAGATGATCATCGCGCCACTGGTCTTCGCCACGCTGGTGTCGGGGATCGCGCAGATGGGCGATACCGCCGCATTGGGCCGGATCGGCGCGCGCAGCCTGGCGTGGTTCATCTCCGCCAGCCTGCTGTCGCTGTCGCTGGGGCTGTTGCTCGTCAATCTGTTCCAGCCCGGCATCGGGATCGGCCTGACGCTGCCGCCAGCGACGGGATCGAGCGGACTGGAAACCGCCGCGTTCAATCTCAAGGACTTCGTCACCCATATCGTCCCCGCCTCGATGGTGGACGCGATGGCGAAGAACGAGATCCTGCAAATCGTGGTCCTGTCGGTGTTCGTCGGTGTCGCGATCACGGCGGTCGGCGAAAAGGCCGCGCCGCTGGTCAAGGGCATCGACGCGCTGGTGCATGTGATGCTGCAGGTGACCGATTATGTCATGCGGGTTGCGCCGCTTGCAGTGTTCGCGGCGGTGGCGGGCACGCTGACCGAGCGCGGCCCGGCGGTGATCGGACAACTCGCCTATTTCATGGGCAGCTTTTACCTGACGCTGCTGATCCTGTGGGTGATCCTGCTGTCGATCGGTTTCCTGTTCATCGGCCCGCGTATCCGCGACTTGATCCGTTATGTGCGCGAGCCGCTGCTGGTCGCTTTCTCCACCGCCTCATCGGAGGCCGCCTATCCACGCATGCTGGAGGCGCTCGACCGGTTCGGCGTGCCGCCGCGCATCGCCAGTTTCGTGCTGCCGCTCGGCTATTCGTTCAACCTCGACGGCTCGATGATCTATATGACGTTCGCGTCGATCTTCATCGCCCAGGCCTATGGCATCGACATGTCGTTGGGCCAGATGATCACGATGCTGCTGGTGCTGATGGTCACGTCGAAGGGCATCGCGGGTGTGCCGCGCGCCAGCCTGGTGGTGATCGCGGCGACGCTGCCGATGTTCAATCTTCCCGAGGCGGGGCTGCTGCTGGTGCTCGCGATCGACCATTTCCTCGACATGGGGCGCACCGCCACCAACGTGATCGGCAATGCCGTGGCGAGCGCGGTGATCGCAAAATGGGAAGGCGGGTTCGACCCGCCCGAGGCGGTCGCGGTCGCAACCCCCGCCGCTCCCTCGGGCGATGGCCCGGCGCGCGACGTGGACAGTTTCCGGGAGGTGTGATCGGCACCTTCCCGGCCGCGCGCGGCCTGTCCCCGGGCTATCCGATCTCGGCGATCCAGTCCGGCAGGTCCGCCAGCCGCTCCAGCCGGCGAAAGCGCGGATGCGCCGTCGGCGCCGCCGCCGCTTCATGCGCCCAGGCGAGCGGCTGCGGGATGAACGCGCCCCACGCCCCCGCCTCCAGCGCTGGCAGCACGTCGGAACGCATCGAATCGCCCGCCATCACCGCCGCCGCCGGTGCACAGCCGTAGCGGTGAAACACCCGCACGAACGTATCGGCACGTTTGTCGCTGACGATCTCCACCCCGGTGAACAGCCCACCCAGCCCCGAGGCCGCGAGCTTCACCTCCTGATGCAACAGGTCCCCCTTGGTCACCAACACCAGCTTGCCCTGCCCCGCCAGCCGATCCAGCGTGTCGCCGATGCCGTCGAGCAACTCGACCGGGTGATCGAGCAACTCGCGCCCGATCCGCAACAGATCGCGCACACTGGCGGCGGGCAGATCATCGCGTGACAGTTCCAGCGCCGTCTCGATCATCGACAGCGTGAAGCTCTTCGCACCATAGCCATAGCGTTTCAGGTTGCGGATCTCGACCGCCTGCATCCGCGCCAGCGCATCGGGGCGGTCGGCATAGGGCGCGACGACATCCGCGAACGCCTGCTCCGCGGCGGCGAAGAAGCGCATATTGTGCCACAAGGTATCGTCGGCATCGAGGCAGATGAGATCGATCGGCATGGCGAGGTCCGGTGCGCTTCCTGCGGCAAAGAGAGTCCCTGACGGAGGCTTCGGCACCTAACCTGTTCCGGCGGGAGCCGGAACCCCGTGGCATATCGGACGGCGCCGATCATCATGTCAGGGCCGGGGCAGCGTTCCTTAATCTCTTCCCGCTATGGTGCACGGGTGTTCGCCTCGCCCGCCGCCCCCGCTCCACCCGGCACGCGCGTCAGCCCGCGCGTCCGCGATGCGCTTGACGTCGTGCGGGCGCTGGCCGCCTGCTACGTCGTCGCACATCACGTCGCGGAGGCGCATACGTTGCCCGGCCGGCTGGCGCTGGCATTCAAGTTCGGACAGGAGGCGGTGCTCGTCTTCTTCCTGCTCAGCGGTTTCGTCATCTTCGCCAACGAGCGCGACCGGGCAGGTGACTGGCGCGCCTATGCGTGGCGGCGTATCCGCCGGATCTATCCGCCGCTGCTGTTCGCGATGCTGGTCTCCAGTTGCGTGATCGCCGCGTCCGGGCAATGGGCGGCGCTGTTCAGCTGGCGCGGCCTGTTCGGGACGCTGCTCGCGCTGCAGGATGTCGCCAAGCTGAAGCCGGGGGTCATCACCGATCCGTATCTGCTCAACTATCCGCTCTGGTCGCTATCCTACGAACTGGCTTTCTATGCCGCCTTCCCGCTGGTGATGATCGCGTGGCGGCGATGGCCGTTGATGACGAACGTGGCGGTCGGGGCATCCAGTTGTGCGGCCTATGCACTGTACGTCATGCAGCCGAACCACTTCCTGCTGGTTGGCGCCTATTTCCTGATCTGGTGGAGCGGCGCGATGGTCGCGGCGGCATATCAGCGCGGTGCGCGCTCCATTCGCGCGATGCCGGTGACGATCGGTTTTCTGGCGCTGCTGGGCACGATCGCGATCATCGTCACGTGGCGCAGCGGATTCACCGGCCGATTCGACTATCCCGCGTTGATGGCGCGGCACTTCCTGTTCGCCCTTGCGATCGTGGTGATCGGTTTCGGTCCGATGGGGCGTGCCCTAGTGACGCTGCTCCAGCGTGGGGGGATCAGGCTGACCGGCGTGGCGGCGATCTCCTACGGGCTGTATGTGCTCCACTATCCATTGCTGGTGCAATCGCCGCTGGCGCGCACACCGCTGGGATTCACCGTCTCGCTGGCGTTGCTCGTCCTGCTGGCGTGGTGGATCGAGCGGTGGTTGCCGCTGGCCTGGCGCGCGCCCGGTCACGCGCCGGGCCGACGCGGTGCGGAGGCGGCGGGCTGATCGTCACGATGGCCGCCCGATAGCGAAACGGCCGCCCCTTTCGGGACGGCCGTCGGATGGGCTTATGCCGCTTCCTTCGCGCGGCTGGCGCGCTTGCGCTCGTGCGGGTCGAGATGGCGCTTGCGCAGCCGGATCGACTTGGGCGTGACTTCGACCATCTCGTCGTCGTCGATATAGGCGATCGCCTGTTCCAGCGTCATCTTCTTCGGCGGGGTCAGGCGGATCGCATCGTCCT
>NZ_JBELIE010000146.1:0-8440 GCF_042091075.1 Sphingomonas sp.
TTCTTGCCGTCCAGCATCACCGAATTCATGAACTTCGACAGAACCTCATCCCCGTATACGGGATCAGGCAGGATTTCCCGCTTTTCGGGACGACGACGACGCGCCATGTGAATTTCCTTCTAGATCAACCGCCACTCACGTCATCCCAGCGGAAACTGGGATCTTCCGGCGAAGAGCGGATCATAAACCAAGAGGCTCCAGCCTTCGCTGGAGCGACGTGCGTGGCTTACTTCGGACGCTTCGCGCCGTACTTCGAACGGCTCTGCTTGCGGTCCTTGACGCCCTGGGTGTCGAGCACGCCACGCAGCACGTGGTAGCGCACACCCGGAAGGTCGCGCACACGGCCGCCGCGGATCAGCACCACCGAGTGCTCCTGCAGGTTATGGCCCTCGCCCGGGATGTAGCTGATGACCTCACGCTGGTTGGTCAGGCGGACCTTGGCCACCTTGCGCAGCGCCGAGTTCGGCTTCTTCGGGGTCGTCGTATAGACACGGGTGCAGACACCGCGCTTCTGCGGGTTCTGCTCCATCGCAGGGACCTTGCTCTTGGCCTTCTGCGGCTCGCGGCCCTTGCGGACCAGCTGGTTGATCGTTGGCATTGAAGCCTTCACCTCTATCTAGGTTACTTTGCTGGAGCCATCACAGCTACTTGGAATACGAAAAGGACCATCGGCCGCCGTTGCCAGCCGCCAGGCCCTCAATGCATCCAGCAATGTTCAAGCTGTCCGCACGCGAGTCACCTCGTCGCACGAACCGGCGCGCCTATACGCAAGCATCGGCGGCAGGTCAATCCGGGCGGCGCAGCGCTTAGTCCTTGAGCGGGTCGTGGCCCCAGTTCATCAACGAGTAGCGCCAGTCGGACGTCTCCTTGTCCTTCGCCGGTCCCTTCTGCGCCAGATGGCGGTGCACGTAGGACACCACCTTCTTCATATGCGCATAATCGTCGTCGCTCAGGTCGGCCTTCTTCGTGCGCTTGATCTCGACGATCCGGCGCACCGATTTGTGACCTACGCTCTCGCCCGAGCCCTCGCCGTCCCCGCCCTTGTAGCCGACGCGCTTGCTGTCATCGCTGTCGAGCCATTTCTCGAGCTCGGCGGGCGCCATGTTGACGGCCTCGTTGAATTCCTTCGCAACCGTGTCGTGGTCGTCGGCCATGGGCAGCTCTCCTCGCGCGCATCAATTCGCGAAGAGGCGCCGGGTTCATTCAATCGACGCGCACGCCGCCCTTCACCACCGCGACGGGATGTTCGAGCACGCTCACATCGGCGAGCGGATCGCCGCGTACCGCGACCATGTCGCCCCATCGGCCCGGCGCGATCACGCCCACGTCGTCGCGCCCGAGCGCCTGCGCCGCGCTCGACGTCGCGGCGCGGATCGCCTGCAGCGGCGTCATTCCCCATTCGACCATCTTGGCGAATTGCTTCGCATTGTCGCCGTGCGGATAGACCCCGGCATCGGTTCCGAACGACATCATCACCCCGGCTTTCACTGCGCGCTGAAAGGTCTGACGCTGTTTCAGGCCGATCATCCGCTCCTTGTCGAGACTTTCCTGCTCGGTGCCGTTCTTGGTGCCCGTCGCCAGGATATAATCGTCATTATAGATATCCATGTCGAACCAGGTCTTGTGCTGGATCGCGAGCCGGATCGCCTCGTCGGAGGCGAGGCTGACATGCTCGATCGTGTCGATCCCGGCGACGATCGCGGCCTTGATGCCCTCGTCGCCATGCGCATGGGCCGCAACCTTCATATGCAGCATATGCGCCTCGTCAGCGATCGCGCGCATTTCCTCGACGCTCAATTGCTGGCCACCCACCGAATCACCCAGCGAAAACACCCCGCCGGTGGCGCAGATCTTGATCACCTCGGCGCCATATTTGTGCAGCCAGCGGACCTTGGCGCGTGCTTCCTCCGGCGAATTGACCACCGACGGCAGCTTCCGGTCATAGGAGGGGGGCAGCGCATTGTCGTCGCAATGGCCGCCCGTCGCGCCGATCGCATAGCCGGCCGGGACGATCCGCGGGCCGATCACCCAGCCACCGTCGATCGCCTCCTTCAACCCGACATCCTGGAAATCGCTCGCCCCGACGTTGCGCACGGTGGTGAACCCGGCCCGTAGCGTCTTGGCGGCATTGGCGACGCCGACCGCGCCCCAGAAACTGTCGGTATATTTCAGCGTCTGATAGCCGCCCACTTCCGCCAGACTGGTGAGGTGAACGTGCATGTCGATCAGGCCGGGGATCAGCGTGACATCGCCGAGATCGATCCGCTTCGCCTCGCCCGCGGGCGCCGCGCCGCTGGCCACCGAACTCACCTTGCCGTCGATCACGGTGACGACGGGCCGCTCGACGATCCGCCCGCTCTGCACATCCAGCATCCGCGCCGCGGTGACCACCACCGTCTCCGCAACGGCCGGAGTGGTCGCCGCCAGCGCCGCGCCGCCCGCCACCGCCGCCACGGCCGCGCGCATCCCGTTCCAGATCGTCATTCGTTCACCCCTCTATGTCGACGAGAGGATGACGCAGCGCCGGGGCCAATGCCAGCGCGATATCACTCAGTCTTTCAGCCGCGCCGCCAGAAAGGCGATCAGCGCCTCCACCCGCGCGGGCCGCAGCGCGCTGGGCGGGGTCAGCAGATGCAGCATCACCGGCGGGGGCGCCCAATCGGGCAGGAGTTCGACCACCTCCCCCGCCGCCAGCGCCTCGCCGACGATGAACGCCGGCAGCCGCGCGATCCCCAGCCCCGCCACCAGCGCGGGCAGCAGCGCGGTGCCGCTGTTCGCCGATAGCGGCCCGGACGCCTTCACCGACGTTTCGCTGCCGTCCTTGCCCTGAAAACGCCACGGCCCGGCTACGTTCGTATAGCCAAGCAGGCGATGTTCGCCCAATTGCGCCGGATGCGTTGGCACGCCGTGTCGTTCCAGATAGGCGGGCGCCGCCACCAGATGCGCGGCGATGCTGCACAAGCGGCGCGCGCGCAGGCTGCTGTCGGGCAGGTTGGCGATCCGCAACGCGACGTCGAAACCCTCCGCGACGATATCGACGCGCGCGTCCGACAGGTGCAGGTCGATCTCGATCATCGGATATTCGAGCAGGAAGTCCGCGATCAGCGGCGCGACGTTCTGAAGGCCGAAGCTCATCGGCGCCGCCATCCGGACGCGCCCGGCGGGCAAATGGGCGCCACAGCGCGCGGTTTCCTCTGCCGCCTGCGCCTCCTGAACGATCCGGGCGGCATGGTCCGCCAATGGCCGTCCCGCCTCGGTCAGCGCCAAGCGCCGCGACGTGCGGTGGAACAACGACACGCCCAGTTGCGCTTCCAGCCGCGAGACCGCCTTCGACACGGTCGCCTTGCTGAGCCCGACGGCTTCGGCCGCAGCGCTGAAACTGCGATGTTCCACCACGGCGGCGAAGATCGCCCATGCCTCGAGATCGGGAAGCCTCATCGTCTCTTGGTAACTCTCGAAACGATACGTTTCAATCGTTTCCATTTTGGCAAGGGCGTGCCTGTCCTATCTCTTGTCCACACAAAGGATATCTGGACATGAACGACATCCTATCTTCCCCGGCGACGATCGAACGCCGCGCTTTCGAGACGCTGGGCCATGCCGATCACGGCTGGCTCGACGCACGACATCACTTTTCCTTCGCGAGCTATCATGATCCCGAGCGGATGGGCTGGGGTGCGATCCGCGTCTGGAACGACGACACGATCGCCCCCAACAGCGGATTCCCGCCACACCCGCATCGCGACATGGAGATCATCACCTATGTTCGCAGCGGGGCGATCACCCATCAGGATTCGCTCGGCAACCTCGGCCGGACGGGCGCGGGCGACGTCCAGGTGATGAGCGCGGGAAGCGGCGTGCGCCACTCCGAATACAATCTGGAAACCGAGCCGACCACCTTGTTCCAGATCTGGATCGAGCCCACGCGCCGTGGCGGCGCCCCGAGCTGGGGTGCCAAGCCGTTCCCCCGCGGCGACCGTTCGGGCCGCTTCGTCACGCTGGCGAGCGGCTATGCCGAGGATCTGACCGGCGATCAGCCCGCGCTGCCGATCCGCGCCGAGGCGCGGGTGCTGGGGGCGACGCTCGCCGCCGGCGAGACGCTGGAACTGGCGATCGATGCCGGCCGCCACGCCTATTGCGTCGCCGCGACCGGAGAGGTGACGATCGACGGCGAGCGTTTCGCGGCGCGTGACGGGGCGGCGATCCACGGCGGACGGACGGTGTCGATCACCGCGCTCGCCGATGCCGAGCTGGTGCTGGTCGACGCCCAATAATCCTGTCGACGGGGCTGGCGTTGCCAGCCCCCTATCCCTTCCGATGACGTAAAAGGAGCTGTCATGCCCAAGGTGCTCGTCCTCTATTATTCGTCCTATGGCCATATCGAGAAGATGGCCGACGCCATCGCGGAAGGCGCGCGCGCCGGGGGCGCCGAGGTGGCGATCCGTCGCGTCGCCGAAACCGCGCCACCCGCGGTGGTGGAGGCCGCCGGCTTCAAGACCGATACCGCCCACCCGGAGATCGAGGGCCCCGAGGCGCTGACCGGCTATGATGCGATCATCGTCGGCGCCCCGACCCGCTATGGCCGCATGCCCAGCCAGATGGCAGCATTCTGGGACACCACGGGCGGCGTGTGGATGCGCGGCGGGCTGGTCGGCAAGGTGGGCGGCGCGTTCACCTCCACCGCCAGCCAGCACGGCGGACAGGAAACGACGCTGTTTTCGATCATCACCAACCTGTTGCATCATGGCATGACGATCGTCGGCCTCGATTATGGCTATCAGGGGCAGATGGGCGTCAAGGAAGTCCATGGCGGGACGCCTTATGGCGCCAGCACGCTGGCCGATGGCGACGGCAGCCGCCAGCCGAGCCAGGTCGATCTCGACGGCGCCCGCTACCAGGGCAAGCGCATCGCCGAAACCGCGGCAAAGCTGTTCGGGTAACGCCGCGAGCTGCCTCGTTGCACCGGATCCCGGCCAATGCCGGGAGCCGGTCGCTCCGGGGCGACGGACACTGGCTTATCGCCGCTTCGCCCTCGGCAGGCGGCATTTACCCCGGCGACACTCGGGCGCCGCGATCGGTGACAGATACACCGGCGGGGCGGGCGCCTGCGGGATCACCATGACGCGGACGACCGGATCGACCGCCGGCGCCGCCGGGAAATCGCGTCGTGCCCGAACGAACAAGGCGCGCGCCCGCGCCGCGCCCGGCGCCTGCGCCGATGTCCCGACCCAGCGCCAGTGCCACGGCTCCCATTTCACCCCCTGCCGGTTACCGGCCGGAAACGACATCTCGAAGCCGAAACGCGGCGCGTTGGCGACCAGCCAGCGGAACGCCGGCGTCGCGGCGATACACGCTTCTGCATCCGGGCAGCCGTTGCTGCGCGGGCGAAAGGCGAAGTCGAGCGCAAAGCCTGTGGCATGCTCGCTATGCCCCGGCGGCGCGACCGAGATCGCGCGATCGCCCGCCGCTTCCTTCGCGCCGCGGCAGAACACCGCCTGTTGATACGCGATCGAGCGATGGCACGACAGCGCCAGGATACGGCCGCCGACCGCCGGATCGTTCGCGGCGGCGGTCAGCAACCGCTGCAGGTCGACGATCACCTCGCGCCGTAGCTGGCACGGGCCGACGGTCCATTCGTCGGGCACGGCGGCCAGGTCGCCGGGCGCGGCGTCGCCATAGGGCAGGTGTCCCCATGCCCGCCCGTCCGCGGCGATCCGCGTGCTGCTGCCGTCGCACAATTGCGCCTGCGCCGGCAGCGCGGCCAGCAGCGTCAGCACGGTGATGAGAAAACGATGCATGACACCCTCTGGCCAGCGGCGGCGCACAATGGCAAGGGGCTGTGTATGCTGGGCGACCGGGTGCTCTTCCTCGACGGTGAGGCGTTAGTCATCGACAAGCCCATGGGCCTGCCGGTCGATCCGCCGCGTGACGGCGCGATCAGCCTGGAGAATCACCTCGCCTCGCTGACCTTCGGCTTCCGCCGCTGGCCGGTCGCGGTCCATCGGCTCGACCGTGATACCAGCGGCTGCCTGTTGCTGTCGCGCAACCCCAAGGCACATGCGCGCTTCCAGCAGGCGTTCGAGGGCGGGCTGGTCGCCAAACGCTATGTCGCGGTGCTCGACGGTGTGCCGCCCGACGAGCAGGGCACGATCGACCTGCCGCTGGGCAAGGTATCGAGCGTCGAGCGCGGCTGGCGAATGACGAAAGACCCGCGCGGCAAGGCGGCCCGTACCGACTGGCGCCTGATCGCGGCGCGTGACGGCCGGGCACTGGTCGAGTTCCGCCCGGCGACCGGCCGCACGCACCAGATCCGGGTCCATGCGCTCGAAGGGCTCGGCATGGCGGTGACCGGCGATGCGATCTACGGCACTCCGCACGCCGGCGGGATGATGCTGCACGCGATCGCGCTGACCGTGCCGCGACCGGGCAAGGCCGATATCGTGGCGGAGGCACCCTGGCCCGCGCGGTTCGATCAGGCCGGCTTCACCGCCGAGGATATCGCCCCGCATGATTGAGGTGCCCGAGGACGCGATCGAGGAACGTTTCCTCGCCGCGACCGGGCCGGGCGGCCAGAACGTCAACAAGGTCGCCACCGCGTGTCAGCTGCGCGTCGATGTCTTCCGGATCGGCCTGTCGCCGGAAAGTTATCGCCGGCTGAAGGTGATCGCGGGCAGTCGGCTGACCGCCGGGGGCACACTGGTGCTGACCGCGCGCCGATACCGCACGCAGGAAGCCAACCGGCAGGACGCCCGCGCGCGCCTCGCCGAGATGCTGGCGGAGGCGGAGAAGCGCGAGGCGCGGCGCGTGAAGACCAAACCCTCCCGTGCCGCCAAGGCGCGGCGGGTCGATGAGAAGAAGGGGCGCGCGCAAGTGAAGGCCGGGCGCGGCAAGGTGCGGCTCGATTGAATATCGGGCTGTCCTGTCCCCTCTGGACTTCGGCGCGCGGCATTCTACCTCGGTGTGAATGTACGCTTTCGATATCGCCACCGGCAGCAAGGCCGAACTGTACCGCGACCTGCATGCCGCGCTCGATGCGCTGACCGCGGGCGAGCCGGATCCGGTCGCCAACATGGCCAATGCCGCCGCGGTGATCGCGCAATACCTGCCCGATCTCAACTGGTCGGGCTTCTACCGTCTGATCGGTGACGAGTTGGTGCTGGGGCCGTTCCAGGGCAAGGCGGCGTGCATCCGCATCGCGCTGGGAAAGGGCGTGTGCGGCACCGCCGCGATGGCCCGCACGACGCAAATGGTGGACGATGTGCACGCCTTTCCGGGCCATATTGCGTGCGACGCGGCCAGCCGCTCTGAGCTGGTGGTGCCGATCGTCCACGACGATCGCCTGCTGGGCGTGCTCGATCTCGACAGCCCCCTGCCGGCACGCTTCGATGAGGACGACGCGCGCGGGTGCGAGGCGCTGATGTCGCTGCTGGCGCCGCGCATCGCGCCTTAACCGTACAGCGCCCCATGCCGGGACGGTCTGGCGCTTCCCGATTCGGGACAAAGCGCTCGACTGGTTGGGCATCCCTGACGATGGTAAGCAACTCGTTAACGCGGGGGCGCGTTGCCGCGCCGACCGTCTACCGATGTGATCACAGGGTATCCAGGGAGCCCCACCCGATGCGCATGCTGCTTCTCGCCGCAACCACCGCGATGGCGTGTTCCGCCATGCCGGCGAATGCCCAATATGCCAGCGCGCCGGTCGCGCCGCATAGCGGACCCGCGCCGCATTGGCAGGGCGGGCCGCAGGGCCAGTGGCGCGGCGGTGCCGGCGGATGGCAGGGCGGCCGCTGGGGCGGGCAGATCGACGGCCGCTGGTGGGGCGGAACGCGCGCGCCGGGCGGATGGCGGGCGTATCGCCGGCCGGTGCGCGGCTGGGTACTACCGAGTTACTGGGTCGCGCCGGGCTGGTACGTCGGCAACTGGTCAACCTACGGGCTGCCGCAGCCGCCCTATGGCTATACCTGGTCGCGCTATTACGATGATGCGGTGCTGATCGACCAGCGTGGCATGGTGTACGACAGCGTCCCCGGCGTCGCCTGGGATCGTTACGACGGATATGCCGGTGGCAATGACGGTCGCGGTGGCGATGGCTATCCGCGTCTGCCCTATCCGACGCGCGACGCCGATAACGGTGTCGGCGGTGCGGTGATCGGCGGGGTCGTCGGCGGGGTGGCGGGCAATGTCATCGCGGGGCGTGGCAACCGGCTGGGCGGCACCTTGCTCGGCGCCGGCGCCGGCGCGCTCGCGGGGATGGCGATCGACCGGTCGGACCGCGCCGGCCGCGTGCCGGTCGCCCCGCCGCCCGGCGCCGATCGCGGCGGTTACGGTGGTGGCTATGGTGCCCCCTATGCGCCGCCCGCACCCGGACCCGGCCCCGGACCCGGCGCGGACTATCCGCCGCCCGCGCCGGTCGTCGCCTATCAGTCGGGCAGCTACGGCG
>NZ_JBELIE010000009.1:0-39552 GCF_042091075.1 Sphingomonas sp.
ATAGTCGGTGCCGTCGAGCGCGATCCTGGCAAGCTTGTTCTTCGAGACCTTGTAGGTCGCGCCGGCATCCCGCATCCGGTTGCGCAGGTCGGTTGACTGCGCCACCGTCATCCCCAGGTTGCGGGTGACTACCACCACGCCGACCTTCGAGAAGTTTTCGTTCAGCTCGGCGACGGCCGCGGTCTTCTGACTACGATCCATGCCATTCTCCACATTGGGAAGGTGCCGCACGCGACGCCTTCCGGGTACGAACCGCCGCCGACTCGCGTCGGTGACGGCAATGTCCAGCGATGGGGAATGGGGGTGGCGACCCGCGGCACGCATATGCCGGGGCAATCGCATCATCCTGTCCCCGTCTCGGCGGGAGATTAAGGCATCGACGATGCCACCCGCTGTCTCGGACGGTGCGCCGCCGGGCCGGAACCCGATACGACGCGCGGGGGGCTCATACCGCAATCCGGGCGGAAATCAACCCTGGCGGACGAAAGCGCGCGTGTCACGACCATGCCTCGCGGCCGTCATAAAAATGTTGCCAAGGTTTAACCGTACTGCCGCCGACTGTCGGCAAAGAGGCCCCGCCATTTAGTACCGGGGGATTCTCATGACCGAACAGTGCGTCGCTGACGCCTTCACGCTCGTCGCCTATGATGACGGCGATATCGACACCAATCCGTCGACCGCGCCGCATCTCAGCGACATGATCGCCGAGCGCCTGTCGCGACGTCAGCTGATGGGCGGGATGAGCGCGATGACCACCGCGGTGTTCGGTGGCGCGATGCTGACCGGGTGCAGCGACGACGACAAGGATGAGGTGATCACCGTCAGCGACGGCACCACCGTGCAGACGCAGGGTGGCCGCGTGGTGACGCTGACCTCCACCGCGAGCAGCAACGCCACCTCCACCAGCTGGTCGCAGGTCAGCGGCCCGACGGTGGCGCTGACCACCAGCGGCACCTCGGTCAGCTTTGTCGCGCCGAACGTGACGACGACGACCAATATCGTGCTGCAGTTCACCGCCACCGGCAGCGGCGGCGCCAGCAGCGAGCGTTCGACGGTGGTCGTCAGCCCGGCGACCCTCGCGTTCACCGCGGTGCCGAAGAACAAGAACGACGTGGTCACCGTACCGTCCGACTATACCGTCACCGTGCTGTACCGGCTGGGCGATCCGATCGCGTCCGGGGTCGCGGCCTATGCCAACGACGGCACCGACACCAATTTCGCGCAGCGCGCGGGCGATCACCACGACGGCATGAGCTATTTCGGGCTCGCCGCCAGCGGCAGCACGCCCGACCTGACCAACAACACGCGCGGCATGCTGGTGCTGAACCACGAGAATATCACGCGCGCCTATCTGCACCCCAACGGCCCCACCACCGTCAACGGTGCGCGTCCCGAGGCGGAGGCGATCAAGGAGATCGAGGCGCACGGTGTGTCGGCGATCGAGATCACCCGCGCGGGCAATACCGGCGCGTGGAGCTATGTCGCGACCAGCGCGCTGAACCGCCGCATCACCCCGAACACCCCGATGGCGATCTACGGGCCGGCGAAGGGATCGACGCAGCTGCGCACCGCTTACTCGACCGACGGCACCGCCGGCCGCGGCACGATCAACAATTGCGCCAACGGCGCGATGCCGTGGAACACCTATCTGACCTGCGAAGAGAATTGGGCGGGCTATTTCCGTCGCGACACCGGCGATGCGGCGGTGCGCACCGCCGCCGGCCAGGCGAAGCAGAACGTCTCGCTGTCGCGCTACGGCATCCCCGAAGGGCGCGCCGGCAATTACAACTGGACGACCGTGACGCCTGCCAGCAGCAGCAGCACGATCTATGCGAAGTGGAATGCCACCGCGCGCACCGGGCTGGCGGCGGACGGGTCGGCCGACTTCCGTAACGAACCGTTCCAATATGGCTGGGTGGTCGAGATCGATCCCTATGATCCCACCGCCACGCCGCGCAAGCGCACCGCGCTGGGCCGCATGAACCACGAAGGCTGCATGGCGGGGCGGGTCGTCGCGGGGGTGAAGCCCGCATTCTACATGGGCGACGACGCGCAGAACGAATATATCTACAAGTTCGTCTCCAACACGGCCTGGTCGGCGGCCGATGCCACCGCCACCAACCGCCTCGCGACCGGCGACAAATATCTCGACCAGGGCACGCTGTACGTCGCCAAGTTCAATGCCGATGGCAGCGGCCAGTGGCTGCCGCTGGTGTTCGGGCAGAACGGCCTGACCAGCAGCAACACCACCTATGCCTTCGCGGATCAGGCCGATGTGCTGATCAACGCGCGACTCGCCGCCGACGTGCTCGGCGCGACCCCGATGGACCGTCCGGAATGGACCGCGGTCAATCCGGTCAACGGCGAGATGTATTGCACGCTGACCAACAATTCCTCGCGCACCCCGGCGCGCACCGATGCGGCCAACCCGCGCGCGTATGTCGATCCGAAGACCGACGGTCGCTCGGCGGGCACCGGCAACGTCAACGGCCATGTCATCCGCCTGCGCGAAACCGGCGACACCACCGAGGCGACCACGTTCACTTGGGACATCTACGCCTTCGGTGCCGGGGCTGACCTCGATCCGACCAACATCAACCTGTCGTCGCTCGACGCCACCAACGACTTCTCGTCGCCGGACGGGCTGTGGTTCGGGCTGTCGACCAACGCCGGTGGCCAGGCGTCCCCGCTGCTGTTCATGGAAACCGACGACGGCGCCTATACCGACGTGACGAACTGCATGATGCTGATCGGCATGCCGGGGCGTGTCGGTGACGGTGGCACGCGTGTCGTCAACAACACGCTGAACGGCGCCACCAGCACGGTGACGACGCGGATCGGCGCGGCGCCGGGCGCGAAGCTGAAGCGCTTCCTGGTCGGTCCGAAGGAGTGCGAGATCACCGGCATCACCTCCACCGCCGATGGTCGCTCGATCTTCGTCAACATCCAGCATCCAGGTGAAGACGGCTCCGCGAGCAACATCACTTCGAATTGGCCGCAGAGCCAGGCGACCGGCACCGGCGCTGGGCGCCCGCGCTCGGCCACGATCGTGATCACGAAGAACGACGGCGGCGTCGTCGGGCTGTAAGGCCCGGGCGGGAGGGGGATCGCTCCCCCTCCCGGCGCACCGCCATTTCCGGCGTGGTTCAGGGCCCGGACGTCTCTTCGGTGAGGCGCTCCGGGCTTTTGCTGTCAGGCGCCCTAGGGCAACCTAATTCCCGCGCTCGATCCACCAGCGTTGCTGCCACCCGCGTTCTTCCGCCACCGGATTGCCCGCGGCGTCGCGTGCCGGGGCGTATCGATAGCGGCGCTCGATCAATGCGCAGGTGGTGGTATCGAGCAGCGCGCTGCCGCTCGACCGCAGCACGCGGCATGCGCGCGCGCGACCGTCACGGCCGACGGTAAAGCCGACCGTGACCACTCCCTCGATCCCGTCCCTGCGTGCCTGTTTCGGGTAATCGCGCGCCCGGATCGTGCCGTCGAGCAGCCGCGCAGCCGTCCCCCCGCCAGAGCCTCCGCCGTCGCCACGCCCCGCGGCACCGCCGGTGCCCGTGCCGGCGTCGGTGGCGCCGCTCGCCATCTGCAGGCCCGCCCCGACCAGCGGTGCGGCGGGCAGGGTGACGAGCGGGATCGGCACGATCGCCGGCGGCGCTTCGACCGGCAATGGTGACGCGCGGCGTGCGGGACGCGCTGGCGATTGCGGTGCCTTGATCGCGGCAGGTGCCCGCTTCGGTGTGGTCGGGGCCGCGCGATGATTGATCGGCGGCGCCTCGGGCGGGGCGACGTCGAAGGTCGCCATGCCGCGATCGACCGCCGGATGATCCGGCAGCGGCGCGGCGACCTGCAACAGCCACCACAATCCGGCGGCATGCATGATCATGACCAGCAGCGCCGAGACGATCCGGTCCCGTCGCGCCGCCGCCACGATATCGCCGCGCGGGATCAGCGCCGCTGGCGCGGCCCGCGCGGCGCGTGGGTCGCGCGCGGCATATGCGGGCGGCGCTGCGGCGAAGGGCCGGCGCGCATCGGCGGGGCCCTATCAAGCGCCTCGATCTTCACCCCGCTCTCATCCTCGCCATCGGCATTGGCGGTCGCGCGCACCGCGGCGGCGAACCGCCCCGCCAACGCGCGCGGGATCTGGAATTGCGTCTCGACCGCGCCGATGCGAATCGCGCCGATCTCCGCCTTGGTGACATGGCCGCGGCGGCACAGCAGCGGCAGCACCCAGCGCGGATCGGCGTTCTGCCGCCGGCCGATGTTCATGCGGAACCATACGATATCGTCGAAACCGTCGCGATGCGCCTTCTGCCGCTCGGGCGGGCCGCGCTCGCTCAGTTCCTCGGGCGCGGGCAGGCTGGCGCGCTGCGCGGCGACCAGCGCGGCGGCGATCTCCTCCGGGGTGCGTTGCGCCAGCAATTCGACCGCCAGCGCGCGATCATCCTCGTCGACCTCGACCGGCGCGAGCAGCCGCTCCAGCAGCCGCTCGCGATCCTTGGCGCGGATCATCTCGGCGCTCGGCACCTCGCCCCATTCGGCGGCGATGCGCGCGCCCTTGAGCATCGACTCGACGCGGCGGCGGCGCGGATAGGGCACCAGCAGCACCGCGGTGCCCTTCTTGCCGGCGCGTCCGGTGCGCCCGGATCGGTGCTGCAGCACCTCCGCATCGCGCGGCAGTTCGACGTGCACCACCAGGCTCAGCGTCGGCAGGTCGATGCCGCGCGCCGCCACGTCAGTCGCGACGCAGACGCGCGCACGCCGGTCGCGCAGCGCCTGCAGCGCATGGTTGCGCTCGTTCTGCGAATGCTCGCCCGACAATGCCACCGCGGCGAAACCGCGCTCGACCAGCCCGGCATGCAGGTGACGTACATTGTCGCGCGTGGCGCAGAACAGGATCGCCGTCTCCGCCTCGTAGAAGCGCAGCAGGTTGATGACGGCATGTTCGAAATCCGATGGCGACACCGTCACCGCGCGATAGGTGATGTCGCCATGGCCGCGCTGTTCGCCGACCGTCGAGATGCGCAGCGCGTCGCGCTGATAGGTCTTGGCCAGCGAAACGATCGGCTTGGGCAAGGTCGCGGAGAACAGCAGCGTGCGCCGTTCGGCGGGGGTTTGATCCAGCAGCGCCTCAAGATCGTCGCGAAAGCCCATGTCGAGCATTTCGTCGGCTTCGTCGAGGACGGCGGCGCGGATGTGCGCGAGGTTGAGCGCGCCGCGCTCGGCATGGTCGCGCAGCCGGCCCGGCGTGCCGACGACGATATGCGCGCCATGCGACAGCGCGCGCCGCTCGCGGCTGGCGTCCATCCCGCCGACGCAGGTGGCGATGCGCGCATCGGCGTACAGCCAGGTCAGTTCCTTGGCGACCTGCAACGCCAGTTCGCGCGTCGGGGCGATGACCAGCGCGAGCGGTGCGGCGGCGGTGGGCAGCGCGCCCTCGGGCATTAGCTGCTCGGCCATGGCAAGGCCGAAGGCGACGGTCTTGCCGGAGCCGGTCTGCGCCGAGACGAGCAGGTCGCGCCCGTGCGCGGCCTCCGCGGTCACCTCGGCTTGAACCGGGGTGAGATCGGCATAGCCGCGTGTTTCGAGCGCCTGTGCCAGCGCCGGGGGGAGATGCGATACGTTCATGAAGTCTTCCAGATGGGGGCGAGGGCGCGCGAGCGCCAGAGGGACGGGGGCCGGAGCGACGCGGTCACCACCGGTAATTGAAGCTGATGCTGATGCGGTCGGCCTTGGCGGCGTTGCGCATCACTTCGTGACGCAGCCAGCTTTCCCACAGAAATATCGTGCCCGGTCGGGGCTCGGCATAGACGAACGTGCCGTCGCGCGCCGGGGCGGCCATCAGCATCGGCAGCCGCGGATCCTCCAGCTTCAAGGCGCCCGATCCGTCGGGCACCGCGATATAGACGGTGCCGGACACCACGCTGTGCGGGTGCAGATGCCCCGAATGCGTGCCGCCGGCTTTCATCACATTGACCCACAGGCTGTCGAGCTTCAGCTTGTGCCCCCCCAGATCCATGCCGACATCGCGCGCGAAGGCGGCGACGTGGCGATCGAGATGCCGCTTGAGATCGGCGAAGGCGGGATCGCGCCGGGGCAGATCGTTGAGCGAGGCGTAGCTGGTATAGCCACGATAGCCATGCGTGCGCGACCAGCGTCGGCCGCCGTCATCATCCTGCGCCAGCGCCAGGCACGAATCCTCCAGCTCCGCGATCAGCTCGGGCGCGTCGAGGGGCGCCTCGTAGAAATGGGTCGGGAACAGCTGGCGGGTGGGCATGGAAGGGTCCGTTCGGGGAATTCAGTCACACGTCATGAGGGGCGGGGCGAAGGTCGCATCGTTACGCAGACGGGACTCCATGTCTGTCGCGTGTATCATAGCCGTAGCATAATTGCCGGGCATCGTCTGTCAGAGCCGATCCTACCCCAGCCGCAGAGCGACATCGTTCATGAAGCGGACGTCGTCACCCTCGGCAAGCCGGTCGGCTTCCGCCGCGATCGCGCCAAGCAGGTCGGATAGCGGTTCGATCTCCGCCTTGGCGTAATTGCCGAGGACATGGCCGGTGACCCGGTCCTTGTGGCCGGGATGGCCGATGCCCAGCCGCACACGACGGAAATCGGGGCCAAGATGCTGGTCGATCGAGCGCAGGCCGTTGTGCCCGGCGGTGCCGCCGCCCTGTTTCACCTTCACCTTCATCGCGGCGAGATCGAGTTCGTCGTGGAATACGGTCAGCGCTTCCGGCGCGAGCTTGTAGAAACGCATCGCCTCGCCGACCGACCGACCGCTGTCGTTCATGAACGTCGCTGGTTTCAGCAACAGCACCTTCGCGCCGCCGATCCGCCCTTCCTGCAGCCAGCCCTGGAATTTCTTGGCGGGGGGCGCGAAGCCATGGACTTCCGCGATCGCATCGATCGCCATGAAGCCGACATTGTGGCGATGCATCGCATATTGCGCGCCCGGATTGCCGAGGCCGACCCACAATTGCATCGCGCATCCCTTTCGAAAGCGAAGGGGCAGGGGAGCGTCGCCGCTGCCCTGCCCCCCGGAAAAACCCTGCCCCGAAACCCTGTCCGTTCCGGCAAGGCGGACGATTACTCGCCCTTGTCCTCGGCTTCTTCGGCTTCCTCGGCCGCCGCAGCCTCAGCCGCCGCAGCCTCGGCGGCATCGGCCGAAGCGGCCTCCGCCAGCGCGGCTTCCTCGGCTGCCTGCTCCTGCGCCTCGGCGAGCATCGCCGACGGGGCGACGATCGTGGCGACGGTGTAATCCGGATCCTCGATCACCAGCGTCGCCCCCTTGGGCACGCGCACATCGCCGATGTGGATCGTGTCGCCGACGTCCTTGCCCTTCACCGACACGGTGATTTCCGACGGAATGTTTGCCGCGTCGACCGTCAGCTCCAGCTCGGTCGCGACCAGCGTCAGCACGCCGCCCTTCTTCACGCCGGGCGATTCCTCCTCGTCGACGACCACGACCGGCACCGGCACGGTGACGGCCTCGTGCGCCGCGATGCGCAGGAAGTCGACATGCGTCGGGCGATCGGTGACCGGGTGGAAGGCGACGTCCTTCGCCAGCGTGCGCTGGCCGCCGACCATGATGACCGAGTTCATGAAGTGACCGGTCATCAGCGCCTTGACCAGCGCCTTCTCCTCGAGGTGGATCGAGGACGGTTCCTTGTTCTGGCCGTAGATCACGGCGGGGACGCGGCCGTCGCGACGCAGTGCACGGGAGGCTCCCTTGCCAACCCGGTCACGCGTCTCGGCTGCGAGCGTAATGGTGTCGCTCATGTCATGCTCCGAAAAACGGTGATATCGTTTCCCGACACGCCTCCAGGGATGACCATGACGGGAAGCCGGCGCGCTTAGCGGGGTGGCGCGGAAAAAGCAAGGCGGTGGTGTGGGGGGGCGGCGCATCCCACGCACCTGTACGCCAGGCGTCAGTATCTCACCCGCGCCGCCTGCAGCTTATAGGCTGCCAGCTTCGTCTGCACGCTTTCCGGCCCGGCCAGATGCCCAGCGCCCACCGCGACGAACACCGTGCCGGGGCGCTTCATGCGATTGGCGATCCAGCCGGCCCACATTTCGTTGCGGCGGACGAGCAATGCCTGCGCGATCTCGGGTGAATCCTTCAGCGAGTCGTTCATCTCCACCGCGACGCCATCGGGATTGCCCTTCGCCCAGGCGTCCACCAGCCGCTTGAACGTCGCGCCGGCCTTGGGCAGTTCGTCGAGCGTGCTTTCGAGCAATTGCAGCTGGGCCGGCGGGGAAATGCGATCGAAGATGCCGAGCTGTCCGTCGAACGTTTCCAGCCCCTCCACCGTCTTGCCGGCGGCGCGCGCCGCATCGGTCAGCACCTTTTCGGGGCCGTTGGCGGGATCGTAGCCCAGTTTCTGCACCGGCAGCAGCGAGATCGTGACCGCTGCGAACCACGGTCGCATCCGGTCATAGGCGGCGGCGGGGACGCCGGCTTCGCCCATCGCCTTGGCGAAGGCGGGCCGGTAATTCGCGGGCAGTGCCTGCGTCAGCGGGGTGCCGGCGGCGGCGAACGCCTTGGCTGCCACCACGCGTTGCTGCGTCGCGGTGTCGGGCTCGACCATCTCCAGCACCAAGGTCTGCGATCGGTCGAACGCCTGCTTCACCGCCTCGTCGAACCACGACATGCCGGGGCGCAGAACGTGGATCGTGCCGAACAGATAGATGGTCGTGTCGGCGTCCTTCACCACCCACAAGGCCGGATCGGCGTCTTGCGTGGCGCCGGCGGGCGGGGCGGGTTGCTGCGCGCAGGCGGGCAGCGCGAGCAGCAGGGCAAGCGCGGAGGTGGCGATTTTCATCGGGCGGTTCATGCGGCAGTTTCCTAGCGGATGACAGTCGCGGCGTGACGCGCAGTCGTTAAAATATCCTGTCGTCGCGCAGGCTTCCGCGCCTGGGATGATGGCCCCGTTGATTCCCGTCGACGCTTCCGCCACACGTCTCCGCCGTGACCGACCAGCCCCTCTCTTTCCAGTCGATGATCCTGCGGCTTCACCAATATTGGTCGGAGCGCGGATGCGTCATCCTGCAACCCTATGACATGGAGATGGGCGCCGGCACCTTCCACACCGCGACCACGCTGCGCGCGCTTGGCCCGGATGCCTGGAACGCCGCCTTCGTCCAGCCATGCCGCCGCCCCACCGATGGCCGGTACGGGGAAAATCCCAATCGGCTGCAGCATTATTATCAGTATCAGGTGATCCTGAAGCCCAGCCCGCCGGACCTGCAGGAATTGTATCTGGGATCGTTGCAGGCGATCGGGATCGATTTTTCGCGCCACGACATCCGCTTCGTCGAGGATGACTGGGAAAGCCCGACGCTGGGGGCCTGGGGCCTCGGTTGGGAAGTGTGGTGCGACGGGATGGAGGTGACGCAATTCACCTATTTCCAGCAGATGGGCGGGTTCGACATGAAGCCGGTCGCGGGCGAGCTGACCTACGGGCTCGAACGGCTGGCGATGTATATCCAGAACAAGGATTCGATCTACGATCTGGCGTTCAACGACGCCGGCGTCACCTATGGAGACGTGTTCCTGGAGAACGAGCGCCAAATGAGCGCGTGGAATTTCGAGGTGGCGGATACCGATACGTTGTTCGACCAGTTCCGCAAGCACGCCGCCGAATGCGAGAATTGCCTCGCCGCGAAACTGCCGATCCCCGCTTATGAACAGGCGATCAAGGCCAGCCACACGTTCAACCTGTTGCAGGCGCGCGGGGTGATCTCGGTCGCGGAGCGACAGGCCTATATCGGCCGTGTCCGCGATCTCGCGAAGGCGAGCTGCCAGGCGTATATGGAAAAGAACGGATGGGCGGCATGACCGACTTTCTGCTCGAACTCCGCTCGGAGGAGATTCCCGCCCGGATGCAGGCGAAGGCGCGCGAGGATCTGGCGCGGCTGTTCGGGGCCGAGTTGGAACGCGCGGGGCTGCGGGCCGGGGGGCTGACCACCTATGCCACCCCGCGCCGCCTGACGCTGATCGCGCGTGACCTGCCCGACGCGACCGAGGCGGTCAGCGAGGAAGTGAAGGGCCCGAAGGCGGGCGCGCCGCCGCAGGCGCTGGAAGGCTTCCTGCGCAAGACCGGATTGACGCGCGAGCAACTGGTCGAGCGCGACGGCATATTGTTCGCGATCAGCGAGCGGCCGGGCCGCGCCACGATCGACGTGCTGGCGGAGGCGATCCCGGCGGTGATCCGCGCCTTTCCGTGGCCGAAGTCGATGCGCTGGGGCTCGGCGTCGCAATCGACCGAGTCGCTCCGCTGGGTGCGCCCGCTACAGGGGATCGTCGCCTTGTTTGGCGAGGCGATCGTGCCCTGTTCGATCGCGGGGATCGACGCGGGCGCGACGACGGTGGGGCATCGTTTCCACCATCCCGGCGCGATCACGATCGGTTCGGCGGCGGATTATGTCGAGAAGCTGCGCGCCTGCCACGTGATCGTCGACCAGGACGAGCGCCAGTCGATCATCGCGCTGGGCGCGACGATGGCGGCGTCGAAGGCCGGGCTGACGCTGGTGCGCGATGAAGGGCTGCTCGCGGAAAATGCGGGGCTGACCGAATGGCCGGTGCCGCTGCTGGGGCGGTTCGACGCCGATTTCCTGTCGGTGCCGCCCGAGGTGATCCAGCTCACCGCGCGCGTGAACCAGAAGTATTTCGTGTGTCGTGACGCCGATGGACGGCTGGCGAACGCCTTCGTCTGCACCGCCAATGTGGATGCGGTCGACGGCGGTGCGATGATCGTCGAGGGCAATCGCAAGGTGCTTGCCGCGCGGTTGAGCGATGCGCGTTTCTTCTACGACACCGATCTGAAAGTGCCGCTGGCGGAACAGGCGACGAAGCTGGACCGGATCGTGTTCCACGAGAAGCTCGGCACCGTCGCCGACAAGGTGGACCGGGTCGCGAAGCTGGCGCGGTGGCTGGTGGAGGAGGGGATCGTTGGTGGCGCAAGCCTCGACGTTGCGAATCTGAACCGTCATCCCGACGAAGGCCGGGGTCCAGCGACGGAACGCGCGCAACTGGCCGATCAGGCGGAACGCGCCGCGCGGCCGGCGAAGGCGGATCTCGTCACCGGCATGGTCGGCGAGTTCCCCGAATTGCAGGGCCTGATGGGCGGCTATTACGCCGCCGCGCAGGGCGAGGACGAAACGGTCGCGAATGCGATCCGCGATCACTACAAGCCGGTCGGGCAGGGCGATGACGTGCCGACCGATCCGGTGACGGTCGCGGTGTCGCTGGCGGACAAGCTGGACAGTCTCGAGCAATTCTTCGCGATCGGGCAGGCACCGACCGGATCGAAGGATCCGTTCGCGCTGCGCCGTTCCGCGTTGGGGGCGATCCGCCTGATCACCGAAAACGGCCTGCGTTATCGCGTCCCCGCCGCCCTGCTGGACTTCTTCGCCGACCGGCTGAAGGTGCAGCAACGCGAGGCCGGCGTCCGGCACGATCTGATCGATGCGGTGTTCGCGCTCGGGGGCGAGGATGATCTCGTCCGCCTGCTGGCGCGGGTGCGGGCGTTGCAGGCGTTCGTCGGCACTGATGATGGCGCGAACCTGCTCGCGGGGTACAAGCGCGCGGCGAATATCCTGAAGAAGGAGAATTACGCCGTCGCGCCTGCGCAGGCAGGGGCGCGGGGCTCTGTCGATCCGGCGCCGTCGTCCGCCGGCGACGATTCCCGTCTTCGCGGCCCCGACGGGGATGTCGAACCCGCCGAGGCCGCGCTGATCGCCGCGCTCGATGCGGCGGAGCCGGCGGCGGGGGCGGCGATCGCGCGCGAGGATTTCGCGGCGGCGATGGCCGCGCTGGCGACGTTGCGGGCGCCGATCGATACATTCTTCGATGACGTGACGGTCAACGATGCGGATCCCGCGAAGCGGGCCGCGCGGCTGGCCCTGCTGGCGCGGGTACGCGCGGCGGTACACGGCGTCGCGGACTTTTCGCGGATCGAAGGATAGTCAAGAAAAGCTGTCCCACCGCTCCGCAGAATCCTGTTGCATTCCCCTGCGCGAGCGTGTGTTGCAGCGCACAAACAGCGCACGCGCGCGGACATAGGACAGGAGACGTGACGATGGCGACGGCGGTCGAGGCGAGCAACGCGGCGCGCTACGTATATCGGTTCGGCGGGGGCGTATCCGACGGCGGCAAGGGCGACAAGAACCTGCTCGGCGGCAAGGGCGCGAACCTCGCGGAAATGGCGTCGATCGATCTGCCGGTGCCGCCAGGTTTCACCATCTCCACCGCGATGTGCACGCGCTATTACGAGGAAGGCGAGCGCTTTCCCGACTCGCTGAAGGCCGAAGTGGCCGCGGGGATCGCGCATATCGAAGGCATCACCGGCAAGCGCTTCGGTGACGCGGCGGATCCGCTGCTGGTATCGGTACGTTCGGGCGCGCGGGTGTCGATGCCGGGCATGATGGACACGGTCCTGAACCTCGGCCTCAACGATGCGACGGTCGAGGGGCTGGCGGCGGCAAGCGGCGACGAGCGTTTCGCCTGGGACAGCTATCGCCGCTTTATCCAGATGTATTCGGACGTGGTGCTGGAGCTGGATCACGGCGCGTTCGAAGAGGCGCTGGAGATCGCCAAGGAGGATCGCGGCTATACGCTCGATACCGAATTGTCCGCCGACGACTGGCGGCAGCTGGTCGCCGAATACAAGAAGCTGGTCGCGGCGGAATGGGGCAAGCCCTTTCCGCAGGACGTGCACGATCAATTGTGGGGCGCGATCGGCGCGGTGTTCGGATCGTGGCAGTCGGAACGCGCCAAGGTGTATCGCCGGTTGAACGACATTCCGGGCGACTGGGGCACCGCGGTCAACGTGCAGGCGATGGTGTTCGGCAATATGGGCGACACCAGCGCCACCGGGGTCGCCTTCACGCGCGACCCGTCGAAGGGCGATCGTGCTTATTACGGCGAGTTTCTGATCAACGCGCAGGGCGAGGATGTCGTGGCGGGCATTCGCACGCCGCAATATCTGACGAAGATCGCGCGCGAGGAAGCGGGCGCCAAGCCTGCCTCGATGGAAGAGGCGATGCCCGAGGTGTATGGCGAGCTGGCGGCGGTGTTCGACAAGCTCGAAACGCATTATCGCGACATGCAGGACATCGAGTTTACCGTCGAACGCGGCAAATTGTGGATGCTGCAGACGCGCTCGGGCAAGCGCACCGCTAAGGCGGCGCTGAAGATCGCGGTCGAGATGGCGAACGAGGGGCTGATCACGCGCGAGGAAGCGATCGCACGGGTCGAGCCGCAGGCGCTCGATCAGCTGCTGCATCCGACGCTCGATCCCGAGGCGCAGCGCGACGTGCTGACCAAGGGCCTGCCCGCGAGCCCCGGCGCGGCAAGCGGCGCGGCGGTGTTCGACGCCGATACCGCCGAACGCTGGGCGGCGGACGGCAAGGCGGTGATCCTGGTGCGCACCGAAACCAGCCCCGAGGATATCCACGGCATGCATGCGGCGAAGGGCATCCTGACCGCGCGCGGCGGGATGACCAGCCATGCGGCGGTGGTCGCGCGCGGGATGGGCCGGCCGTGCGTTTCGGGTGCGGGCACGCTGTCGATCGACCCGCGCGCGAAGGTGGCGCGCGTTGCGGGGCGCGAGGTGCACGAGGGCGATACGCTGACGATCGACGGCAGCACCGGCGAGGTGATGATGGGCGAGGTCGCGACGATCCAGCCCGAACTGGCGGGCGATTTCGGCACATTGATGGAATGGGCCGATGGCGTTCGCCGGTTGAAGGTGCGCGCCAATGCCGAAACCCCGCTCGACTGCCGCACCGCGCGCGATTTCGGTGCGGAGGGGGTCGGTCTGTGCCGTACCGAGCATATGTTCTTCGACGGCGCGCGTATCACCGCGGTGCGCCAGATGATCCTGGCGGAGGACGAAGCCGGGCGCCGCGCCGCGCTGGACAAGCTGTTGCCCGAACAGCGCGCCGATTTCACCGCGATCTTCGAGGTGATGGCGGGCCTGCCGGTCACCGTCCGCCTGCTCGATCCGCCGCTCCATGAATTCCTGCCGCACGAGGAGAATGAATTCGCCGAGGTGGCGAGCGCCGCCGGCGTCGCGGTCGACCAGCTCAAGCGCCGCGCGGCGGAGCTGCACGAATTCAATCCGATGCTCGGGCATCGCGGCTGCCGGCTGGGCGTGACCTATCCCGAAATCTACGAGATGCAGGCGCGCGCCATCTTCGAGGCGGCGATCGACGTCGCGGAGAAGAGCGGCGAGGCCCCGATCCCGGAGGT
Source organism: Sphingomonas sp. (assembly GCF_042091075.1). Taxonomy (GTDB): domain Bacteria; phylum Pseudomonadota; class Alphaproteobacteria; order Sphingomonadales; family Sphingomonadaceae; genus Sphingomonas. Next base: position 14,252 of record NZ_JBELIE010000009.1, read on the forward strand.
GATGATCCCGCTGGTCGCCACGAAGCGCGAGCTGGATCTGATGAAGGCGGTGGTCGATGCCGCGGCGAAGGACGTGTTTGCTGAGCGCGGGCGGACGATCGACTATCTGGTCGGCACGATGATCGAACTGCCGCGCGCGGCGCTGCGCGCGGGCGAGATCGCGGAGGCGGGCGAATTCTTCTCGTTCGGCACCAACGACCTGACGCAGACGACGCTGGGCGTCAGCCGCGACGATGCGGCGCGCTTCCTGGGCGCCTATGTCGGCAAGGGCATCTATGCCAAGGATCCGTTCGTCAGCCTGGACGTGGAGGGCGTGGGCGAATTGGTCAGCCTCGCCGCCGAGCGCGGCCGCGCGACCCGCCCGGCGATCAAGCTGGGCATCTGCGGCGAGCATGGCGGCGATCCCGCATCGATCGCTTTCTGTGAAACGGTGGGGCTGGATTACGTCTCCGCCTCGCCTTACCGTGTGCCGATCGCACGGCTGGCCGCGGCGCAGGCAGCGCTGAAGGCCCGTCCGGCATAGGACAAGGGAGCGGATATGAAGCCCTGGGCGCGGTATCTGGTTTGTATCGCGCTGGGGCTGATCCTCGGCGTCGGTGTGGCGACATGGCAGGTCCGCGCGGGTGCGCTGGGATCGGGCGTGGCGATCGGGCCGTGGGTCAGCGGCACCGATCTGGGCACCACCGACCAGAGCGCACGGACCCGCGCGGTGGTGGCGCTGCGCGGCCTGCTCGCTCTGCCCGCCCGCGAGGCGCGTTATTACACCGCCACCACGGATGATGCGGGGCGACGGCTGGAAGGACGCTGCCGCTATCGGGTGATCGGTGGCACCTTGCCCGCCCGCTGGTGGAGTCTGACGCTGTATGATCCCGCGGGCTATCTGACGGGACCGGGGCCTTATTCGGTCGGCAGCGCGATCCTGCCGCCGGCGGAGCAGGCGCGCTGGACGGTGCTGGTGGCACCCGATCGGCAGCCGGGGCACTGGCTGCCGACCGCGGGGCAGGAGCATTTCGATCTGACGCTGCGCACCTATCTGCCCGACAATGCGGGGCGGACCAGCCCGGCGCGCGATCAATTGCCGAGCATCCGGCGCGAAGCCTGCACGGGGGAGGAGGGCGCATGATCCGGACCACCATCCAGGCATGGCGCTGGCCGTTGCTGCTGGGGTTGATCGTCGCAGCGATCGCATGGCAGGCAACGCTACGGCGTACCCCCTATGTGTTGATGAGCGCGGCGGAGAAGCGGCTCGGGAAGATGGGTGGCGTCAATCAGATGGCGCACGGGCCGCTGGCGGACAGCGCATCGCGCGCGGTGGTGCGGCCCAGCCCCGACCTGGCTTATTCGACCTGTGTCTTCGATCTGTCGAACGGCCCGGTGACGGTGACGGCCGCCCCGGTGCCGGCGCGTTACTGGTCGCTGTCGGTGTTTGATGCGCGCACCGATGTCGCGTTCGTGCGCAACAATGTCGAGTCACAGGGCGCACCGATACGGATCGTGCTGATCCGCGACGGCCAGACCGCGCCGCCGGGGACGACGGCGGTGCTGGTGCCCGGCGGCCATGGCATCGCGCTGATCCGCATCCTGGTGGACGATCGCGCGCGCTTCGCTATGGTCGATCAGGCCAGGCGCGCCTCGTGCTGCGGCCCGGTCGCCCCATAAGGCGCGCGCCGGGTCAGGCCCCGGTGCGGTGGGAGTGCGACGGGATCAGATACGATCGTCGCGAAACGCGGGCGCGGCAGAGGAACGGGGGGTGACGCCGTCGTCGCGCACCACGCGGTCGCCGGTGATCATGCGATCCTCGCGCACCACATGATCGGCCACCACCGGCCGCTCCGCGACCACGGGGCGTTCGCGGGTGAGGCGCGTGTTCTCTGCCTCAAGTTCGGCGATACGCTTGTTCGCGGCGGCATGCGCGTCGCGTTCGGCGGCATAGCGCGCCTTCCACTTCTTCCCGCCGGGATGGCTGGCCAGCCCGAACAGCCAGCCAGCGACCAGCGCGACCGCGAGCGCGATATATTGCGTTGGGGTGGTAAACAGCATCGCATCCCTCCTGTTACGCTGTGTCAACGACAGCGGGATGCGGCTGTTCCAGCGGCCACGCGCCGGGCGTTACTTCGGCCCGTTCTGAATGAAGCTGTCGTTGATCGAGCAGGCCGCCGGGCCGAGGATGACGACGAACAGCACCGGCAGGATGAACAGGATCAACGGCACCGTCATGATCGCGGGCAGCCGCGCGGCCTTTTCCTCGGCGCGCATCATCCGCTCGTTGCGGAATTCCGCCGACAGGACGCGCAGCGCGCTGGCGAGCGGCGTGCCGTATTTCTCGGTCTGGATCATCGTGGTGACGACGCCCTTCACCGCATCGAGGTCGACGCGCGTGGCAAGGTTCTCGAACGCCTGCCGACGGTCGGTCAGAAAGCCCAGTTCGATCGCGGTCAGCGCGAATTCCTCGCCGAGTTCGGGATAGGCCTTGCCCAGTTCGCGCGACACGCGATGGAAGGCGGCATCGACGGTCAGGCCCGCCTCCGCGCAGATCACCAGCAGGTCGAGCGCGTCGGGCAGCCCCTTGCGGATCGCATCGCTGCGTTTGCTGATCTTGTTCTTCAGGTACAGATCGGGCGCCTTGTACGCCAGGATCAACGTCGCCGCGACCAGTGCATAGCGCTTGAACGCGCTCCAGTCGGGGAAGGTATCCAGCACATAGACATAGACGATCATGATGCCGCCGAACACGATCGGCAGGATCAGCCGGCCGAAGATGACCGCGACGGCCCAATCCTTTTTGCGGATGCCCGCCTGCAGCAACTTGCGCTGCGCGACCTTCACCTGTTCGTCCTGCAACACGCGCAGCGACGACAGCAGGTTGCGGATACGGTCAGCGGTGGCGTTCTTGTGCACCAGTTTCGCGCGGCGCTTGCTGGTCGAGGCGGTGATCCCCGCCTTCAACTGCTCGCGACGCTCGTTGAGCGCCTTGACGCGGCGCGCCATCGGATCGCGCACGCCGAGCGCCGACCAGATCGCGATGAAGATCGCCGCCGCGGCGATGCCGGACAGCATCGTCGCCAGCGTGATGATGTCGATGCCCATGACGGTGGGGGTGGCGGGTTCCATCATCAAATCTCGAAGCTGACCATCTTGGACATGATGAAGGCGCCGATCCCCATCCAGGTAAAGCCGCCGGCACCGATCACCATCAGGCGGGTGTCACTGAAAAAGCCCGCCATATACGGCGGATTGATCGTGTAGATCAGTCCGAAGACGATGAACGGCAGCGAGCCGACAATATAGGCCGACGCTTTCGATTCGGACGACATCGCCTTGATCTTCAGCTTCATTTGCGACCGCTGACGCAACACGGTGGCCAGGTTCTGGAGCGTTTCGGCCAGATTGCCGCCGGTTTCGCGCTGGATGGCGATCGTGATGACGAAGAACTGGAATTCTGGCGTGCCCAGCCGGTCGGCGGTTTCCTGCAGCGCCACGTCCATCGTCCGGCCGATCTTCATCTTGTCGGATACCGAACGGAACTCCTCGCCCACCGGGCCCGATACCTCGGCACCGACGACCTGCATCGTCTCCGAAATCGGCAGACCAGAACGAAGGCCGCGCACCAGCAGCTCGATCGCGTCGGGGAATTTGGCGGTGAACTGATTGATCCGGCGCTTGATGAAGAAACCGACCACGAGATGCGGCAGCGCGCCGCCCAGCATCAGGCCCAGGAACAGCGCCAGCAGCAGCGGCAGCCCCTTGATCAGCAGGGCCAGCATGACGAAGAGCGCGACGCCCAGCGTGGCGAAGCCATATTGGCCAACCGTCCACGGCTTGCCCGTCATCGACAGGCGCTTCTGCAATTGCGCGACATTCGGCAGCAGCCGCATCGCCGCACGGTCGGCACGTGTCGAATCACGACCCGTGATGCGACGCATCTGCGCCTCGATGACGTTCGTCTCGGACGGCAGATGGCGTTCGCGCACGGTCGCCAGCCGGCGCGAGCCCGCTTTCTGCGCGGACGGGCCGGCAAAGGCGAAGACGAGCATGCCCAGCGTCAGAAACGCCCCGAGCGCAATCAGGAGCAGCGGCAGCAGCGGCATGGTGTCAGCGTCCCAGCATCATTACTTGGCGGTGGCCGGCTTCTTCTTTCCGACCCGCCCCTTCAGCGTGGAGAAGCGCGACAGCAGCGATGCCCCGCGCTTGCCCGGCCCGGCCACGTCGTCGGCGCTATCGTCGGTGGCACTGAGCAACCGGTCCGACAGATCGTTGAGCGGCGCCATTGTCTTCGAGGCCTTGCCGGTCTCCGCCATCGGCTTGCCCAGCTTGGCGGCCTGCGCGGCGAGCTTCTGGTCGAACGGGATGACGAGATCGACCGCCCGTTCGATCGAGCCCTCGAAATCCTTGCGCGAGATTTCGAGCTGCGGCCCGGAATGCATCCGGTTGATGAGGACCGTGACGGTCGCCTGCGGCACGTTGGCGCGCAGCCACGACAGCAGCCGGATCGTATCGCGCGCGGCGGCCAGCGTCAGTTCCGCGACCAGCACCACCTGTGCGATCTCGGACACCAGATGCGGGTGCTGGACCAGCATATTGCGCGGCAGATCGACCACCGTGCACTCGAACGCGGAGCGCATCTCCTCCTGCAACTGATAATAAGCGGCGCCGTCGGTGATGATCGGCGATCCGATCGGCGCTTCCGCCGACAGGACGCTCAACCGCTCGGACGCGCGCACCATCGCGCGTTCGATGAACAAACCGTCGATGCGGCTGGGATTCTCGATCGCGTCGGTCAGGCCACGACCGGGTTCGAGATCGAGCGCCAGCGCACCCGTGCCGAAATGCACATCAAGGTCGAGCAACGCGGTCGAGCGGTGGCCGCGCTCGCTGATCAGCCAGGCGAGCGACGTCGCGATCGTCGAGGCGCCGACACCGCCGCGCGCGCCGATCACCGCGGTGGCGCAATGCGGGCGCTCCGCACCGATATCGCCCGTGCGCGGCGTGACGAGCGTCGCCTGCGCCTGTGCGAAGGCATCGCGCAGCACGTCCGGGCTGAACGGCTTCAGGATATAATCCTGGATGCCGCTGGCGAGCAGATCGCGATACAGACGGACGTCGTTGACCTGTCCCGCCGCGATCACGATCGTGCCGGGCTCGCACACTTCGGCAAGGCCGTTGATGTCGCCCAGCGGGTCCCCCGATTCGGCGAGATCGACGAACAGCACGTGCGGGCTGGACGAGACCGACAGCGTCTGCACCGCGTTGCGCAGGCCGCCCTTGTAGACATTCTCGATCGGCCAGCCGAGCTCCGCCGCGATCGGGCGGAGTTGCTCGACCGACGCATCGTCGCAGGCGAAGGCGAGGAACGGGGTGCGCGTGCCGGCGGGGCCGCCGGGCTTCCATGGTGCGTTCACGTTACTTCCCTCCCGACGATTCGGACTTCAGCGTGGTGCCGCCGGCGCCCGTCGGGGCCGCCGAGCGCAGCGAGGTGATCGCGCGCGTGCCGGTGAGCGGATCATATTCCCCCGTCGACGCGCCGCGGACCAGATCGGTCGGATTGGCGATCATCGCGGCGAGATTGCCGTTCACCGCGCAGCCGAAATCGGTGGTGTTGTTGTGCTCGAACGCCGGCTCGACGCTGCGGCGGCCGTCGTTGCACGACGGGACCGCGGCGCGCGCGCGGCTGACCACGATCCGCGCGGTGCCGGGGGCGAGGGGCGCACCGGTCACCGGCGCCTGGTCCGCGACCAGCAGCCCGTAGCGCGCCGCGACGCCCGCGACATCGCCGCGCGCGGCTACGCCGGTCTCGGCATCGTCGACCGAGATCGTGTCGCCGTAGCCGGCGTGCAGGGCATCGAGCCAGCCACGCAGCCGCTGCGTCTCACCGGTGGCGAGGCCGGTCGGGGTGACCTGCACGTCGACCGTATAATCGGTGCGCGACACAACCGGCTGGTTGACCGACTCGACCCCGCGATTGACGGGGCCGCAGGCGGCCAGCGGCAGCAGCGACAAAGCGGTGGCGGCCAGAAGCGGGAGACGCAGGGTCATCGGCGATACCTTCAGCGAGATCATTGGATCGAGAAGCCTGGGGCGGGGGCGCCGCCCTTGCGATCGTCATGGCGCGACGCCTTGCGATCGGCCGGCGGGGCGACCGGCGCCGGGGCGGGCGCGACGGGAGCCGGCGCCGGCGTGACGCTGGTCATCGGCACCGGCGCGAGCGCGCCGATCGTCGGCGCGGCATTGGGCTGCTGCACCTGCATCGTCGGCTTCGGCCGTGGCGCACCGCGCGATCCGGCGTCCAGAGTGCCGACCAGCACCCGCTCAAGGTCGCCCGGCGCGCGATAGCCGTCTGTCGGCAGGCGGATGTCGTTGCCGTTGACCGGCCGCACCAGATACGGCGTGATCACGATCACCAGCTCGGTTTCGTTGCGCTGGAAGGCGTTCGACTTGAACAGCGCGCCCAGCACCGGCACGTCGGCGAGGCCCGGCGTCTTGTCGTAGGAATTGTTGTGGGTGTTCTGCATCAGCCCGGCGATCATGAAGCTCTGGCCGGAGCCAAGCTCGACCGTCGTTTCCGCGCGCCGCGTCGTCAGCGCGGGCACGCGCCCGTTGCCGATGGCGACGGCGTTGGCGTAATCGAGCTGCGAGACTTCGGGCCGGACCCGGAGCGAGATGCGGCCGTCCGACAGCACCGTGGGCGTATAGGCGAGGCTGACGCCGAACTGCTTGTATTCGATCGAGGTCGTGCCGAGCGCCTGGCTGATCGGGATCGGGATCTCGCCACCCGCCAGGAAGGTGCCCGTCTCGCCCGACAGCGCGGTCAGGTTCGGGTTGGCCAGCGTCGTGACCTGGCCCATCGTCTCGCCGAGATCGATCGCCGACAGGATGTCGAGCCCGAAGAGGCGGCCGGCGGCACCGATCGAGGTACGCGTGTTCTCGTTCTTGTTGAAGGTGTACGACGTCCCCGAGCCAGTGCCGGTGATCGTGCCCGGCGTCCCGCCCGACGCGACCCCGAAACGGAACCCGCCCGTCTGATCGCGCGTCAGCAGGTTGCTGCCGATGTTCTTCAGGAAGGTACGGCTCACCTCGGCGAACTTGACCTGCAGATTGACCTGCAGCGGCGTCGCGGTGCGCAGGCGGCTCAGCACCTTCGTATCGGCACCGACGAACGCCTGCACCAGGCGCTCCGCCTCGGCGCCGTCCTGCGGACCGCTGACCGTGCCGGTGAGCAGGACGAGACCGTTCATCGGCGTGGCGGCGATCTGCGCCTCGGGCAGCGCCAGCGCCAGCATCTGCTGGATCGAGTCATAGTTGTTCCCGACGCGGATCGTGGCGGTATAGACCACCGCGCCCCCGCGCGCCGTCGCCGACAGCGTCGTCTCGCCCGGCTTCTTGCCGAAGACGTAGAGCTGCGTGGGCGAGCGGACCTGCACGTCGGCGATGTCCGGATTGGCGAGGAACAGGTCGCTCATCGGTCGCGACAGCGTGACCAGCCGGCCGCGATTGGTCGACACCTGCAGCGTCGGCGCGGCGGTGCCGGTCGACGCGGCGGCTGCCGCCCCCGTGGTGGCCAGCTGCGCCGGCGCGGCGCCGGGGACCGAGGCGACCGCCGCGGCGGCCAGCGCCACCGTCAGCGACCGCAGGGTCAGGTTGGACGAGATCGGCATCTTAATTCTTCCCCCCGACCGGAACTTCGGTCACGTTGTTGCCGCGGGCGATGCGAACGATCGCGCCCGCCGGCCGGGCCGCCACGGCGCCACCACCGCTGGCGGCGGACGGTGCGGCGCCCGCTGGCGCGGCCATGCCCGGATTGTCGCCGAAACCGGCGGGTGTGGGTGCGGCGCCGACGATCGGCGGCACGCTGCGGCGCTGGAAGCGGGACACGTCCGCCCCGACGACATAGGTGGAATTGCCGGCCTGCGGCGTGCTGGCGAGCTTGGTGAGCATCGCCTTTTCGGCGGCCGGATCCTTGCTGTCACCCATGGTGATCGCGCCGGACGCGATCGCCTGTTCCAGTTCCGACGCATTGTCGGCGATCGAGCGCAGCGACAGCGATAGCGTGCCGATCGTCTGCGCGACGGCGATCTGCTCCGCGATACGCGGGGTCGCCTCGACCGTGATGGTGGAGAAGGTCTGCACGACGGTGTTGCCGTTGGCGTCCTTCTGGTCGCCGGTGCGCTGGTCGGTCGCGAGCACGCGCAGATTGCGCACCACCGTCTCGCTGGTCTTCAGCGGCGGGCCGTCGTTGCCCGACACCGCCTGCGTCAGGATCAGGTCGATATGGTCGCCCGGGAAGACGAAGCCCGCAACCGAGGTCTGCGCCGACACCGGCACCGTGACCGCGCGCATGCCCGGCCCCAGTGCGGCGGCGAGGAAGCCACGGTCGCCCGGCTTGACGAGCTGGCCCTGCGTCACCGGCTGGCCGGCCGTGATCGGCAGGCGCACGACGGTGCCCAGCAGACGCGACATGTCGGTCGTGTCCTTCTGGTAGTAAGCGTTCTCGACCAGGTCTTTCGGCCACGGCTGAAACTTAAGCGCAGTCGCGTCCAGGATCGTGCCGACCGGCAACGCGCGGGTCGCCACCAGCACTTCCGGGCCAACCGGCAGCGGGGCGGGGGCGGCCGCCAGGGCCTGCGGCGCGGCGGCGCCTGCGATCAGCGAGCGGGCGGCAAAGGCGGTGATCGCCGCCACCACCAGCGCGCCCACCAGCATCATCACCTTGCGACTGTCCATCTATATTGTCCTTGCGTGCGCGCAGGGTTGAAAATCAGCGCCGTTTATCGATGAAAGTGGTTAAGAAGCGGTTCGTGAACCATCAGCAGCCCGGCGAGCGCGATCGCGACGCCATACGGCACCTCGATCGGCCCCTCGGACCGGCGCCAGCGGCGCTCGATCAGGAACAGCAGTGTCAGCGCGCCTCCCAGCAGCGACATCAGCAGCAACATGTCGAGCAGCGCGAACGGCGGCAGCCACAGCGCCACCGCGGTGATCAGCTTCACGTCGCCGCCGCCCATCTGGCCGAGCGCGAACGCGCCCGCGAAGATCGCGAACACCGCCAACGCCACGCCCAACTGGATGGCCATGCCGGGCCACGGATCAAGCCCGATCGCGACCCACCACAGGGGCGCGAGCAGCGCGATCGCGGCATTCTTGGCATTGCCGATCTCCCGCGTGCGCGCGTCCTGCACGCCCGCCGACAACAGCAGCAACGCCAGCGATACCGGCAGCAACCAGACGAGAATGTCCCACCCCATGACACGAGAGGTAGACGGAAGGGTTTGAGAAACCGTAACCGTGCCGAATGGTGACGATCGCCCCCCTGTCGCGCGGCTTCGACCGGCGGCGTCTGCCGCCGGGCGCACGCATCAGCCACTGGCCTGCCGCTGACGGCTGGCCGCTGCGGCGTTTCGACTGGCCCGGCGGCGGACGTGGCGCGATCCTGTTCCAGACCGGTCGCGGCGACATCTTCGAGAAATATTGGGAGGCGTTCGCGCATTGGCATGATGCGGGCTGGTCGGTTTCCGCCTTCGACTGGCGTGGGCAGGGCGGGTCGGGGCGGCTGAGCGCCGATCCGCATGTCGGCCATTGCGAGGACGTTGCGCCGTGGATCGCCGATCTGGCCGCCTTCTGGCGGTCGTGGAGCAGCGAGACGAGCGGGCCGCGCGTGCTGATGGGGCATTCGATGGGCGGCTATCTGACGCTGGCGGCGTTGTTGGAGGGGGTGGTCGATCCCGATGCGCTGGTGCTGGTCGCGCCGATGCTGGGGCTGCGCAGCCCGATCGGCGCGGCCTGGGGCGGGCGGATCGCGCGCTGGATGCAACGGCTCGGCGATCCGGCGCGGGCGGCATGGAAGGGGCATGAGCGCCCCGGCGCCCCCGATCGCCGCGCCCTGCTGACCGCCGACGCGGATCGTTATGCGGACGAGGGCTGGTGGTATGACGCGCAGCCCGGGTTGCGACTGGGGCCGCCGAGCTGGTCGTGGCTCGCGCAGGCGTTCGCGGGGACCGCCCGGTTGCGGCGCGACCCCCGGCTGACCCGGTTGCACACCCCGGTATTGATGCTGGTGGCGGACCATGACCGGCTGGTCGATCCGCATGCGGCGATCGCGGTGGCGGAGCGCCTGCCCGATGCGCGGGTCGAACGGTTCGGCCCCGAATCGGCGCATGAGATCCTGCGCGAGGTCGATCCGGTGCGTGACCGCGCGCTCTCCGCGATCGATGCCTTCCTCGATGCACGGGCAGCGAAGTGAGCGAACGCTACGATATCGCGATCGTCGGTGCGGGGATCGCCGGCGCCAGCCTCGCCGCAGCGATCGGCGCGCGCGCGCGCGTGCTACTGCTGGAGGGGGAGGCGCAGCCGGGCTATCATGCGACCGGGCGGTCGGCGGCGTTCTGGTCGGAAACCTATGGCGGGCCCGGCATCCAGCCGCTGACCACCGCGTCCGGCGCGGCATTGCGCGACGGCGGTTATCTGGACCCGCTGGGGGCGGTGCATATCGGGCGGGCGCAGGATGCGGCGGCGATCGAGGCCTTGCTGGCCGATTTCGCCGATACGCCCGTGGCGCTGGACGCGGTCGATCCTGCCGGTGCGATACCGGGGCTGCGCGGTGACTGGACGCTCGCCGTCAGCGAGCCGACCTGCGCCTATATCGATGTCGCGCGGCTGCACGCCGACTATCTCGCCGCCGCGCGCCGCGCCGGCGCGACGATCGTTACCGCCGCGATGCTGGCGTCCGCGGCGCGCCACGGCGGGGCCTGGCAGCTTGCCGCCGCCGACGGCCGCAGGTTCGTGGCGGAGGTGCTGGTGGATGCCGCCGGTGCCTGGGCGGATCGGGTCGCCGCACTCGCGGGCGCGCGCGCGATCGGCATCACGCCGTATCGCCGCACGATGGTGCAACTCGCCACCGATCCGCCCGCGCCGGCCGGGATGCCGTTCGTCGTTGACATCTCGGGTGCCTTCTATTTCAAACCCGAAGCGGGCGGCAAATTGTGGCTGAGCCCGCACGACGAACATCGTGTCGATCCGCAGGATGTCGCGCCCGAGGAGATCGACGTCGCGATCGCGATCGATCGTTTCGAACATGTGGTCGACTGGCGCGTCACGCGGGTCGAGCGGCGCTGGGCGGGGTTACGCTCGTTCGCGCCCGATCGCCTGCCGGTCTATGGCGCCGACCCGATGATGCCGGGATTCTTCTGGTTCGCGGGGCAGGGCGGGTTCGGCATCCAGACCGCCCCCGCCGCCGCCGCGATCGGCGCGGCGTTGCTATTGGGCGATACGCCGCCGGCCGGCATCGATATCGCGCGCTACCTGCCGGATCGGTTCGCCGACGCGGGCTAGCACGGACCTGACCATCCCCCGTGCCGGGGAGAAAGGCCAATGCCCGTTGGGCCGCCCGCCGCCGCTGCGTTTCCGTCAGGCGTCGATACTGGTGCCCAGGCTGGCATTAACAATCCCGCCGTCGACCGCGATCGTCTCGCCGACGATATAGTCGCCCGCCCGGCTGGCGAGATAGATCGCGGTGCCCGCCATATCCTCGATCTCGCCGATGCGGCGCGAGGGGATCGCCTTGGCGACCTGTTCGCCGTGGTCGCGCGCGGCGCGGTTCATCTCGCTGGCGAAGGCGCCGGGCGCGATCGAGGTGACGTTGATGCCGTCGCGGATCAACCGCGCGGCCAGCCGCTTGGTGAGGTAGATCAGCGCCGACTTGGATGCGTGATAGCTGTACGTTTCCCACGGATTGAGCCGCAGCCCGTCGATCGAGGTGATGTTGATCACCTTCGCGGGGCGCTGCGCCGCGGCGCCCGCTTTCAACATGCCGTGGAGCGCCTGGGTCAGGAAGAACGGCGATTTGACGTTCAGGTCCATCACCTTGTCCCAGCCGCTTTCCGGAAACTCCTCGAACGGCACGCCCCAGGCGGCGCCGGCGTTATTGACGAGGATGTCGAGCCGCTCCTCCCGCTCCGCCAGCGCGGCGGCGAGGGCGCGGCACCCGTCGACCGTCGATACGTCCATCGGCAGCGGGATGCAGTTCGGCCCGAGTTCCGCCGCCGTCTCTTCGCAGGCGGGCGCCTTGCGGCTGGAGATATAGACCTTCGCGCCCTGCGCGATGAAGCCGGCGGCGATCATCTTGCCGATGCCGCGGCTACCCCCGGTGACCAATGCGATGCGGCCGTCGAGCCGGAACAGCTTGGTGGTATCCATATGATGTCCTCCCCTGGAGATGATGGGCGTCCTGGCGCGCCGGTCCGGTCGCTTCGTACCCCGGCCTTCGCGGGGTGCGGCGGTGCCTATCCCCCGCGCTTCATCGTCTCACGCGCGATGATGATCTGCTGGATCTGGCTGGTGCCTTCGTAAATGCGGAACAGGCGCACATCGCGGTACAGCCGTTCGATGCCGTAATCGGCGATATAGCCCGCCCCGCCGAAGATCTGCACCGCGCGATCCGCGACCCGGCCGACCATCTCGCTGGCGTAATATTTCGCGGCGGCGCTTTCCATCACCACGTTGGTGCCGGCGTCCTTCGCCGCGGCGGTTTCCAGCACCAGCGCGCGCGCGGCCAGCGTCTCGGTCTTCGAATCCGCGATCATCGCCTGGATCAGCTGATGCTCCGCGATCGGCTTGCCGAACTGCTTGCGTTCCCCGGCATAGGCGACGCAATCCGCGATCAGCCGCTCGGCCACGCCGACGCAGACCGCCGCGATATGCAGCCGCCCGCGATCGAGCACGCGCATCGCGATCTTGAAGCCTTCGCCTTCCTCACCCAGGCGATTGGCGATGGGCACCGGCGCATCGTCGAAATTGACATCGGCGACCTTCGCGCCCTTCTGGCCCATCTTCTTTTCGGGCTCGCCCACCGAAACGCCCGGCAGATCGCGCGGGACGAGGAAGGCGGAAACGCCGCGCCCGCCGGGGTCGTCGCTGGTGCGCGCCATTACCGTGAACAGGTCGGCACGGTCGGCATTGGTGATGTAGCGCTTCGTCCCCGACAGGCGATAGACGTCGGCCCCATTCTCATCCTTGCCGCGCACCGCGCGCGTCTTCACGCTGCCCGAATCGCTGCCGACATCCGGCTCGGTCAGCGCGAAGCTAGTCACGATGTCGCCGCTCGCGATGCGGGGCAGCCATTGCGCCTTTTGCTCGGCGGTACCCGCCATCACGAGGCCCTGGCTGCCGATGCCGACATTGGTGCCGAAATTGGAACGGAACGCCGGCGTCGTCCGCCCCAGTTCGATCGCGACCCTCGCCTCTTCCGCCATGGTCAGGCCCAGCCCGCCATATTCCTCCGCGATCGACAGGCCGAACAATCCCATCTCGCGCATCTCCTGCACGACATCGTCGGGAATGCGGTCGTCCGTTTCCACCTGCGCCTCCAGCGGGCGGAGCCGTTCGCTGACGAAGCGACGGATGGTGGTGATCAGCGCGTCAAAGGTTTCAGGGTCGAGTGCCATGGCGCGCGATGTACGAAAAACGTCGATCCAGGGCAAACCGATTATTCGAACCGTGGGATGTTGACGTGGTAGATCGCCATACTATGGTGCCGAAAATGACCGATGCCGCACAGACGGCACGGCGTTCGCAGGAGAGTGGGATGCGGCTTCAGGGCAGGCGCGCGGTGGTAACGGGTGGTGCATCGGGCATCGGCCGGGCCACCGCGCTTCGGTTGGTGGACGAAGGCGCGGAGGTGTGGATCGGCGACATCGACACCGCTGCCGGCGAGGCCATCGCCGCCACATCGAACGGCCGGATCCACTTCCGGCATACCGACGTCACCGATGCTGATTCGATCAAGGCGCTGATCGAGACCGCCGATGCCGCGGGCGGGCTCGACATTCTGTTCAACAATGCCGGTGCCGGCGGCGCGCGCGAGCGGATCGACGAGATTGCCGCCGCCGATTGGGATCGGACGCAGGCGTTGCTGCTGCGCTCGGTGGCGCTTGGCATCCGCCACGCCGCTCCGCTGATGACGGCGCGCGGCGGGGGAGCGATCGTCAACACGTCCAGCGTGTCGGCGCTCGGCACCGGCTATGCCCCGATCGCCTATTCGACCGCCAAGGCCGGGGTATTGCACCTCACCAAATTGGCTGCGGCGGAGCTGGCGCGGCACAATATCCGCGTCAACGCGGTCGTCCCCGGCTTCATCACCACCAACATCTTCACCCGCCATCTCGACGTGCCCGAGGACAGGCGGCAGCTCGCCAATCAGGTGATCGCCGGCGCCGCGGCACGCGCGCAGCCGGTGAAGCGTGCGGGCCGGCCGGAGGATATCGCGGCGGCGGTCGCGTATCTCGCCAGCGACGATGCGGCGTTCGTTACCGGCACGCATATCCTGATCGACGGCGGGCTGACCATCGGCACGCGCGCCAGTTGGGACGAGAACGAGCCGTCGCTGTTCTCCGCGCTGGAAGCGTTTCAGTGACCGCGCCCGGCGCGGTCAATGTGACGGGTGCGCAACCCGCCACCACCGCGCCGATGATCCGCCGGCTCTCGCCCGGCACGATGGCCAGCTATGGCGTCGGCGCGGCCGCCTATGGCGTCAAGGATTCGGGGTTCGGCACCTTCCTGTTGCTGTTCTACAATCAGGTCGTCGGCGTGCCGGCGGCGACGGTCGGTTTTGTCGTGATGTGTGCGTTGATCATCGACGCCTTCGTCGATCCGACGATCGGTTTCCTCTCCGATCGGACGCGCAGCCGCTGGGGGCGGCGGCATCCGTGGATGTACGGCGCCGCGCTGCCCATCATGCTGGGCTGGCTGTTGCTGTGGAATCCGCCCGCCGCCTCGCATCAGGCGATCCTCGGCTGGCTGTTCGTCGTCGCGGTGATCGTGCGCTCCGCCGTGAGCGCCTATGAAGTGCCCAGCCAGGCGCTCGCCGCCGAACTGTCGGGCGATTATGACGAGCGGACGCGGATCATGGCGTATCGCTATCTGTTCGGCTGGGCGGGCGGGCTGATCATGCTGATCGCCGCCTATATGTATTTCCTTGCGCCCGCGCCCGGCTATCCCAACGGCCTGCTCAATCCGGCGGGTTATCGCGGCTTCGCGATCGCGGGGGCGCTGTTCATGGGCGCCGCGATCCTGTTCTCCGCGCTCGGCACCCACCGGGAAATCCCCTATCTGCCGAAGCAGGAGCGGCGCATCCTGTCGCTGCGCGACAGCTTTCGCGAGATCGCCCAGACAGTGCGCAACCGCGCTTTTGCGATCCTGATGCTCGCGGGGGTCTGCGCCTATACCGGCCAGGGGCTGGTCTATGCCTTGTCGAACTATCTCTACAGTTTCGTCTGGGGCTTTCGCGGCGCGACGTTCGTGTATTTCAGCCTGTCGCTGTTCGCCGGGGTCGTGATCGCGTTCGTCGTTGCGCCGCGCATCGGCGCACGTCTCGCCAAGCCGCGCGCCGCCGCGATCGCCGCGCTGGCCAGTGTCGCTTTCGGCACCACGCCCTATTGGCTGCGGCTGGCGGGGGTGTTCCCGGGCATCGGCGATCCGGCCATGTTGCCGCTGCTGTTCGCTTTCGCGACGCTGGGCACGGCGTGCGGCGTCACCGCCTATATCCTTGGCGCCTCGATGCTGGCGGATGTGGTGGAGGATTCGGAGATGCGCACCGGGCGCCGTTCCGAAGGCATGTTCTTCGCGGGCGGCTTCTTCGTGCAGAAATGCACCAGCGGGATCGGTATCTTCGTGTGCGGGCTGATCCTCGCCGCCGCCGGCTTTCCCGAAAAGGCGGTGCCGGGACAGGTGCCCGCGCCAGTGATCGACCGGCTGACGCTGATCTACGCCTGCTGCTACGTCACGTTCAACATCCTGGCGGCGTTCTTCTACACGCGCTTTCCATTCGGGCGGCGCGAGCATGAGCTACGCATGGCGAGGCTGACCGGCGCGCCCGTGATCGACGCCGCCCCGCGCGAGCCATTCGCCTAGGAGCAACTACGACGGTGCCCGCGAATCACCCCGATTCGGCCGTTTCTTTACCGCATGGTAACGCTTTCCGTCAGCACGGCTGACCTTTCGCCGTGGCGCACGGCGACTCGTCGCCGGCCATACTCCTTTCGTCGGAAAAGGTTCCTGCGACGATTGTGACCGTTTGAATTCCCGGCCATCGCAGCATCACCAGTTCGAGAGACCGGGGGGTCGCCCGTGAATGTGAAGTCGTTGACAGCGCGTTTTGCGCTGGTGGTGTCGTGCGTCCTGATGACGACTACCGCCGCCCAGGCCCGATACCTGCAGTGCGCGCCGTTCGCCCGCGAGGTTTCGGGAATCGAACTTTATGGCAACGCCAACACCTGGTGGGGACAGGCCGCCGGCCGCTACGCACGCGGCACCACGCCGCAGGTTGGCGCGGTGATGGCGTTCAAGGCGATCCGCAGCATGCCGGTCGGCCATGTCGCAATGGTCAGCCGGATCATCAGCGATCGTGAAGTGCTGCTGACCCACGCCAATTGGTCACGCCGCGGCGGGATCGAGCGCGACGTGCGCGCCATCGACGTTTCCGACGCGGGCGACTGGAGCAAGGTGCGCGTGTGGTTCGCGGGGATCGGCGACCTCGGCACCACCAACTATCCGCTGGCGGGATTCATCTACGGCGGCAAGGCGCCGACCCAGCCGGTCGAGCCGGGCGCTGTCGACACCACCCTGCCGACGCTGACGATCGCGACCGTCGCCACCGTGCCGACCGGGATCGCGCATTGAGATGAGCGCCGCGCCGCGCTGGCGGGGCGCGGCGATGCTTCAGGCGGGACGGAAGGTCATCGCCACGCCATTCATGCAATAACGTTTGCCGGTCGGCCTGGGGCCGTCGTCGAAGACATGGCCGAGATGCCCGCCGCAGCGGCGGCAATGCACCTCGACCCGCGTCATGCCCAGTGTCCGGTCGCTGCGGGTAGCGACCGCATTCGACAGCGGTGCCCAGAAACTGGGCCAGCCCGTCCCGCTCTCGAACTTGGTCTTCGAAGAGAACAGCGGCAGCGCACATCCCTTGCACGCGAACAGCCCGGCGCGATGCTCGCCATTGAGCGGGCTGGAAAAGGGGCGTTCGGTATCCTCGTGCCGGAGCACCTGATAGGCCGCCGGGCCAAGCTGCGCCCGCCATTGCGCGTCGGTCTTGCTGACCTCGAACCGCTCCGCCGCGTCGGCGGGGTGGCTGCCGCATGCCGCCAAGGTGGTGGCGAAGGTGCTGATCCCGGCGAAGCCAAGGAAGCGGCGGCGGTCGAACGTTGGATGGTCCATGTCCGGGAATATAGGATGTGAAGAAGGGCACGACAGGGGAGGCGGCGCGGAAAAGTGCGGGGTCGGCGGGAAGCGGGCGGACGGCACCTGGCCGGACTGGCCCACCCCGATCGTCCATGGTACGAGCCGCCATGCTCGACACGCACTCCCCCACCACGCTGATCGCGACGATGGCGGCGCGCGCGCGTGATGCGGCGCGGTGGCTCGCCCGGTCGACCGACGCGCAGAAGGCCGCCGCGCTGGTCGCCGCCGCGGATGCGATCCGCGCGGCTGCCCCGGCGATCATCGCCGCCAATGCGGCCGATCTGGCGCGCGCGTCCGCCAACGGGCTGAGCGGCGCCCTGCTCGATCGGCTGCGGCTCGACGGGCCGCGCATCGCCGCGATGGCGGACGGCATCGCGGCAGTCGCGGCGCTTGCCGATCCCGTTGGGCAGGTGATCGACCGCTCGACCCGCCCCAACGGGCTGATGCTGTCGCGCGTGCGGGTGCCGATCGGGGTGATCGGCATCATCTACGAAAGCCGTCCCAACGTCACCGCCGACGCTGCCGCATTGTGCGTGCGCTCGGGGAATGCGGTGATCCTGCGCGGTGGGTCGGAGGCGATCGACAGCAATCGTGCCGTCCATGCGGCGATGGTGGCGGGGCTGGAGCTGGCGGGCTTGCCGGCGGAGGCGGTGCAGCTGGTGCCGACCACCGATCGCGCCGCGGTGGGCGCGATGCTGGCGGCGGACGGCGCGATCGACCTGATCATCCCGCGCGGTGGCAAGAGCCTGGTCGCGCGCGTGCAGGCGGAGGCGCGCGTGCCGGTGCTGGCGCATCTCGACGGGATCAACCACGTCTATGTGCATCGGTCCGCCGATCCGGCGATGGCGGAGGCGATCGTGCTGAACGCCAAGATGCGGCGCACGGGCGTATGCGGCGCGATGGAGACGCTGCTGATCGATCGTGGCTATCCCGCGGCGGAGGCGCTGCTGCGCGCGCTGGCGGCGACCGGCTGCACGGTGCGCGGCGATGCGGCGGCGCGCGCGCTGCTGCCCACGATCGACGCGGCGGACGCGGCGGACTGGGACACCGAATATCTCGATGCGATCGCGGCGGTGGCGGTCGTCGACGATCTCGATGGCGCGCTGGCGCATATCGCGGCGCACGGATCGCATCATACCGATGCGATCGTCGCGGCGGACGAGGGCGCGGCGGAGCGTTTCCTGGCGGAGGTCGATTCGGCGATCGTGCTGTGGAACGCCTCGACCCAATTCGCGGATGGCGGGGAATTCGGGCTGGGTGCGGAGATCGGGATTGCCACCGGCCGGCTGCACGCGCGTGGTCCGGTCGCGCTGGAGGGACTGACGACCTATAAATGGCTGGGTCACGGCACGGGGCAGGTGCGCGCGTGATCCGGTTATCCGTCATGTCGGGATGCGTGTGATTCAGGGGCGGTGGTGATCCGGCGTGTCGGGTTGCTTGGCGGGTCGTTCAATCCGGCGCATCGCGGGCATCGTCACGTCACGCTGGCGGCGATCCGCGCGCTCGATCTGGACGAGGCGTGGTGGCTGGTGTCGCCGGGCAATCCATTGAAGCCGCGTCGGGGCATGGCGCCGTTCGCCGCGCGGGTGGCGTCGGCGCGGCGCATGGCGCGCCGCGCACCGATCCGTGCCAGCGCGATCGAACAGCGGCTGCACACCCGCTATACCGTCGATACGCTGCGCGTGCTGCAACGCCGCTTTCCGAAGATTCGCTTCATCTGGATCATGGGTGCGGACAATCTGGCGCAGTTCCACGTCTGGAAAGACTGGCGCACGATCGCCCGCACGATGCCGATTGCGGTGATCGCGCGACCGGGTTATGATGGGCGTGCCCTTGCGGCGCCCGCAATGGGCTGGCTGCGGCGCTTTCGGCGGCCCGCACGCCAGGCGAGTGACTGGACCGAGTGGAGTGTGCCAGCCCTGGTGCTGTTACGGTTCCGCCCCGACCCGACATCCGCGACGCAGCTTCGTGCGGCCGATCCCGGCTGGTACAAGCATGGCGCCGAATCCCTATCCCTTGCCCATCCGGCCAACTGAGGAGCCATCTTGCCCGCCACCGAACCCGCTCACCGACCGTCCGACCGGGATAGCGTCGAAGCGTTGCACCAGCTCGTCCTGCAATCGCTCGACGACGATCAGGCGGTGGACACGATCTCGATCCCGCTCGCCGGGAAATCGTCGATCGCGGACCATATGATCATCGCCAGCGGGCGATCGACGCGCCAGGTGGCGTCGATGGCGTCCAAGCTGGCCGAGAAGATCAAGGGCGAGACCGGCCGCCCCGCGCGGATCGAGGGGCTGGCCAACGCCGATTGGGTGCTGATCGACGCGGGCGACGTGATCGTCCACCTGTTCCGGCCCGAGGTGCGCAGCTTCTACAATCTGGAGCGGATGTGGTCGTTCGGCGATGCGCCGGCGGCGCCCGCGGCGGGCATGGCCTGAGGATATGTCCGCCGTCATCCCGGTCGCACGCCGGGCGTGACGGCGCGGACGGTCCTTCGCGTTCGTTCACCCCCCCCCCGCAACAAGCCGCGTGACGCGGCTTGTGCCGCGGTGTAACACCGCCGGATGCTGCTCCATATCGTCGCGCGGGGCCGGATCGGGCGCTCGCCCGAAGCCGAACTGGTCGATCGTTACCTGAAACGGATCAGCTGGCCCACGCGCATCAGCGAGTTGCCGGATCGTGGCGGGCGCGAACCCGATCGACCCGCGCAGGGCAAGCGCATCCTGCTCGATGGAAAAGGCGACGTGCTCGGCTCGATCGATTTCGCCGAGCGGCTCGGGCGTTGGCGCGACGACGGCGTGCGCGAGGCACGCTTCCTGATCGGCGCGGCGGACGGCTTTGACGACGGCGAACGTGCCGCGGCGGATCTGCTGATCTCCTTCGGTCGCGCCACCTGGCCGCACCTGCTGGCGCGGGCGATGCTGGCGGAGCAATTGTTCCGCGCGACCAGCATTCTCGCCAACCACCCTTATCATCGCGAGGGATGATGCGCGGTCGGGCGCGGTGGATCGCGGGGGCGCTGGCGCTGGTCGGTATCACGTCGATCGGCGCGGTCGCTGGCGGGGCGGTGTTGGGCGACGCGCGCTCGCTCGGGGATGAGGCCGGGTGGACGGGCGCGACGCTCGATCGCGCCAAGAAAGCGGCGGAGGTGGCGCAACGGCAGGTCGCCGCGCTGGACGCGCGCGCCGATCACGCCGCCGACCCGCGCATGCGGGCCTATTGGCAGGAGCAGGCGGTCGCCGCGCGGGTCGTGGCGGCCGAGCAGGAACTAACCGTCGGCCGGGTGCGCAGCGCGCTGATCGCGACCGCGCTCGCGAACCAACGCGCCCGGCTGGCCGCGCAGGAAGGGCCAGTCGTGCGATTGCTGGCGGTGCTCGCCTCCTTCTCCCGCCGGCCCGCGCTGCTGACATTGGCACAGCCCGGCAGCCTGGCGGATATCGTGCATACCCAGGCGGTGTTGCGCGCGGTGCTGCCGGCGGTGGAGGCGCGAACCGCGGCGCTGCGGACGCAGGTATCGCGCACCCGCGCGCTCGATCGCAATGCGACGGTCGCGGCGCGCGAGCTGGCGGCGGGGCGGTCGACGCTGATCGAGGCGCGCCAGCAACTCGCAGCGTTGCGCGACGATGCCGATGCCGATGCCGACGGCGCGGGGGACGAGCGCGCGCTGGCACTGGGGGAGAGCGCGCGTGAGGCGGTCGATCGCCTGAGCCGGATCGGTGGCGAGCAGGCGGCGCTCGGTGACCTGATCGCGCTGCCCGGCCCGCCCCCCGGCCAGGGGGAGGCGGCGCCGGCATCCGGCCCGGCCGACGCCTATCGCCTTCCGGTGCAGGGGCGCTTGCTGACCGGGCTGGGCGAGGTGTCCGACAATGGGGTGGTGTCGCGCGGGCTGACCTTCGCGGTGCGCCCCGGCGTCGCCATCGTCGCGCCGGCGGGCGGGCGGATCGTTTTCGCCCGGCCGTTTCGCGGCTATGGCGGGACGGTGATCATCGATCATGGCGATCGCTGGACGACGGTGATCACCGGATTGGGTACGCTGGCGGTGCGGCGTGGCGACCGGGTGGCGGCGGGCGCGGCGATCGGCCAGGCCGCGCTGGTCGACGATCCGCGCGTCTCCGTCGAGCTGCGGCGGCAGGGGCGGCCGATGGATATCGCACGACTGGCGGGATAATGCGCTCAGCCGCCGTTCATGGCGTGCGCTTCACCACCGGCGCGGCGTGTACGCGCTTTGATCCGGGGCGCGTTTCCGCTACATCGCAATGCTGCCTCTTTTGCGAAGGATCGACGGGTTCGCATGACGTCCAAGTTGCTTCAGGCCACCGCGCTGGTCACCATGATCGCGATGGTCCCCGTCGCCACCGGCGCGATGGCGGCGGCGGATACCGCGACATACCGCGAGCTCGACAAGTTTCTTGAGGTCTATAATCGCGTCAAGGCGGATTATGTCGACAAGGTCACCGACGAACAGCTGATGAAGGGCGCGATCGACGGCATGCTCGCCGCGCTGGATCCGCATTCCAGCTATGTCGACGGATCGGATTTCGACAATCTGCGGATTCAGACCGAGGGCAGCTACGGTGGGCTCGGCCTGACCGTGTCGATGGAGGATGGCGCGGTGAAGGTGGTCGCGCCGCAGGAGGATACGCCCGCCGGACGCGCCGGGATCAAGTCGGGTGACTATATCACGCATATCGACGGCAAGCTGATCTATGGCGGCACGCTGGACGAGGCGACCGCGCAGATGCGGGGCAAGCCCGGCACGAAAGTGAACCTGACGCTGGTCCGCCCCGGCCGTGACAAGCCGATCGAGGTGACGCTGGTGCGCGAGGTGATCGTCCAGCGCCCGGTGAAATGGGAAACGAAGGGCGACGTCGGCTATATCAACATCAACACCTTCTCCGGCCAGACGGGCGCCGATACGCGCGCCGCGATCGCCTCGATCGACAAGGCGCTGGGGCATCGCCCGCTCGGCTATGTCGTCGACCTGCGCGAGAATGGTGGCGGCTTGCTCGACCAGGCGATCGAGGTGGCGGACGCTTTCCTGGAGCGCGGCGAGATCGTGTCGCAGCGCGAGCGGGATGCCGCCAATACGCAGCGATATTTCGCGAAGCCCGGCGACAATGCCCATGGCCTGCCGGTGATCGTGCTGACCGATGCGGGCACCGCATCCGCCAGCGAGATCGTCGCCGGGGCCTTGCAGGATCATCATCGCGCGCTGGTGATGGGCGTGCGCACCTTCGGCAAGGGATCGGTGCAGACGCTGTTGCCGCTCGGCCCGCGCACGGCGCTGCGGCTGACGACGGCGCGCTATTTCACGCCGTCGGGACGCAGCGTGCAGGAAGGCGGAATCGAGCCCGATATCAAGGTGCCGCAGCTCACCGATCCCGATTACAAGAATCGCCCGGTCTTCCGTGAGGCGGATCTTCGCCGCCACCTGATCAACGAGATCAAGTCCCCCGATAATGCGGTGCTGGAAGAGGATACCAAGGAGGATCCGCGATTCAGCGCGACGCCGGACACGCTGAAGAAGCAGGGGATCGAGGATTTCCAGCTGTGGTACGCGCTGAGGACGATCGCGCGGCTGGGTGGCGCGCAACAGGTGGCTGCGGTCACCCATGCGATGACGGTGCCGCCGAAGCCGGCGGCAGCGGCGAAGTGAGAGCATCCCTGGCCCCCGGCCTGCGCAACGCGCGCCTGCTGGCGCTGCTGATACCCGGCGCGTTGCTCGCCGGCGCATGGGCGTTCCAGCTGATCGGCAAGCTATATCCGTGCGAGATGTGCCATTGGCAGCGCTGGCCGCATTATGGCGCGCTGGTGCTGGCGCTGCTGGCCTTCGTCACCGGCGGGCCGCGCGTGAAGGCGACGCTGGTGGCCGGCGCGGCGGCGCTGATTGCGGTATCGGGGCTGATCGGTGTTTTCCATGCGGGGGTCGAATATCATTGGTGGCAGGGCATTACCGCTTGTACGCAGACGGTGTCGACGGCGGGGCTGTCCACCGATCAAGCGCTGAAGGAACTGCTCGCGGCGCCGATCGTCCGGTGTGATGCGGCGCAATGGACGTTGCTGGGCGTATCGCTGGCGGGATGGAACGCGCTGGTGTCGCTCATCGGCGCCGTGTGGATCGGCACGCAGTTGAGGAAGCGCCAATGACGTGGAAACCCGGCGACCGCCCCCGAGCGACGGACTCGATGATCCGCGTGGATCAGGCGGGCGAATATGGCGCGACGCGGATCTATGCGGGCCAGCTCGCGATCATGGGGCAGCGCTCTCCGATGGCGCGCAAGATTTCGGCGATGGCGCTGCAGGAGGAGCGGCACCGCGCCTTCTTCGATCGCATGATCGTCGAGCGCGGTGTGCGGCCGACGGTGCTGCAACCCTTCTGGGACGTGGCCGGCTTCGCGCTCGGCGCGGTGACCGCCGCGATCGGGCCTGAAGCAGCGATGGCCTGCACCGCCGCGGTCGAGACAGAGATCGACAAACATTATGAGGAACAGTTGATCGCGCTGGGCGACAGCGATCCCGAACTGTCCGAGGCGATTGCCGAGTTTCAGGCCGAAGAGCTGGAGCATCGCGATACCGCCTTGGCCAGCGGGGCCGAGGATGCGCCCGCCTATCCGCTGTTGTCCGCTGTGATCCGGCTGGGATGCCGGGTCGCGATCGCCACCGCCAAGAGGATCTGACCCCGATGCGTTTCTCCCTGCTCGCTGCGCTGGCGCTCGTCCCGGCGGTCGCATCGGCGCAAAGCGGCCCGCCCGCCAGCACGGCTCGTCAACCGCGTACCACCGCCGCCGAAGGCGTGGCGAAGGGCGCGCCGATCAACGGCGTGCTGGTTCTGTACGGCAACGAACGCTGCCCGACCAATTCCAACGGCGAGGAGATCGTCGTCTGCCAGCGCCGCCCCGCCGAGGAGCAATTCCGCATCCCCAAGGAATTGCGCAATTTCGAGGTGACGCCGGAGAACGAGACCTGGGCCGCCAGGGTGCAGGCGAACGAGACGGTCGGCAATGTCGGCGTCGGGACATGTTCGACGGTCGGCGCGGCGGGCGCGAGCGGCTGTTTCGTGCAGAACGCCAATCGCTGGAAACGCGAGAAGCGCGCCAATCCCGCGTCGGAGAATGACGTCCCCTAGGATGTACCTGGCGGGAGCGGGCCTTCCCGCCGCCCCTCTCATCATGCTATCGCATCACCGTCACGTGACTGGCGCCAGCGCGGAGCACCGCGGGGAAGCGTGATCCAATGCCGCCGCGCGCCTGGGCATCCCGTTCGAACAGGAGGGCTGTACCATGTCGCACGATATCATCACCGACGATCTGCGCGTCGCGTTCCTATTGTTCCCCAACGTCACGCAGCTCGACCTGACCGGCCCGGCGCAGGTGCTGGCGCGATTGGGCCGATCGCGCCTCGATCTGGTTGCCAGCACGCTCGACCCCGTGCCGACCGACGCGGGCTTCGCGATCATGCCGACCGCCACCTTCGACGACGTGGCCGCCGCCGACATTCTGTGCGTGCCGGGCGGCTTCGGTACGCATGACGCGATCGCGGACGATGCGACGATCGATTGGGTCCGCCGCGTCGGCGAAGGCGCCACCTGGGTGACGAGCGTGTGTACCGGATCGCTGGTGCTGGGCGCGGCGGGGTTGCTGAACGGCTATCGCGCGGGGTGCCACTGGGCGCAGCGTGACATGCTGCGCCTGTTCGGCGCGGTGCCGGTGGCGGAGCGTGTCGTGATCGATCGCAATCGCGTCACCGGCGGCGGTGTGACCGCGGGGATCGATTTCGCGCTGCGGCTGACGGCGCTGATCCGCGGCCAGGCGCATGCCGAACTGGTGCAGCTGAGCCTCGAATATGACCCGGCACCGCCTTTCGACGCCGGCTCGCCGGAGCGCGCCTCTCCAGCGACGATCGCCGCATATGAACAGCGCGTCGCGCAGCTCGCGCCGGGGCGTGACGAGCGGTTGCGCGCGTTGGCAGCCAAACGGGGGTTCTGACCCACCGGCGTTGCGCCGGAACGGCTCAATGCGGCTTCTTCATCCCGTTGATGCGATGCCAGATGTAGAAAGCGATCGCGACCACCA